>JAQVZQ010000017.1 GCA_028708095.1 Dysgonamonadaceae bacterium | reverse complement strand
CATTGCTCTTCAAACTGCTTTGGTTAACTTCTCCTACAATCACTTTGGGTGGGAACATACGGAGAAAATGCTCATCGACAAATTGAAATGAGGGATACCCTACCAATTTCTTTCCATTATGCTTAAAAGAGGAACCATAGTTGGGATATATCACTGCTACGCTTTCAATCTCGGGAAAAGCCTGCTCCAGCTTACTCACAGCTATATAGGGTGTCTCCCCTCTTTGCGTCTGCTTTCCCGTACTTTTCATTTTCCCGATTACTTGATAGATCCTGTCGGAATCTGGATAGAAGCTGTCGTAGCCATTTTCGTACTGATACCAGTGGTATCCGTAGGTGAAAAACAGTACTCCAATGGTTAGTCCCAAGAGACTAACCACACTCTGTGTCTTATATTTTAGGAGATTTCTCCAAGCAATTTTCAAATAGTGTATAATCATTTGTTTATACCTTTAACGTAAAACTATTATGTTTTAATTGTTTTCTTACTCTGAAAAAATAGGATTGAATTACATCATTTTACCCATCATTATTTCTAGCAAATCCCAGAATCCACTCTTGTTGAAAAAGTTCAAGAATGTGTCAGATAATTGTTGAGCTTTCTTATCACTGTTCTTCTTTTTTATCTTTCTAATTGACTTTAATTTATTCCTCATCAAAACCATTTCTGAGTAGAATGTATCATGAAATTCCATTAGCTCATCCATTTCAAACAATCCATTTTCATTCGACTCCTGATCGTTAATGGAAATCTTGAAACTCTTCATAAAGCTATTGATGATAGCCAAACTATCTTTAGGGAAATCATTAGCTTGCTCAATGACTTCATCAATTTGTAACAACATGCTGTCAATAGCGAAATTCAATTCCTCATTCGATTTAGACTGAAATGCCGTGATTAACTCTGTTTCCATCTGAGACTTTAGTAGAGTCCCAAGCTGAGACTTTAATTGGGTCATCATCATTCCCGCAACCTGAGAAATAGGCGGGATTGTATCTTCGGGTCTACTTTCTTGACCAATAACTTCATAGGAGAACAGGCTAAGAAATAAAAGAAATAAAAGACTCTTTTTCATTTTAATCATATTTTTTTGGTGTTATATATTTACACTTATGTATTTAGTGTCTATCAGAAAACCCCCTATTTTGAGTCTTTGATTAGAAAAGGTCAAAGACAAGGCTTTCGAAGTTTTTGAAATTAAGGAGTTTACTTTAGTAAATGACTGTTTCAAAAACGAGAGTAACGCAGTATTTGACCTTTTCTTGCAAAGACTAATTATTTAATTATTAACTCATCCACATCACCAAACGATGCGTAACCATTTACCACCACACGATCGCCAGATTCTAAACCACTTATAATTTCATATTGCACAGGGTTCTGTCGCCCAATAGAGATGGCTGTTCGGAAAGCACGGTCGCCCGACTCATTCAACTTGTATATCCATTGGCCGCCAGTATGCTGATAGAAATCGCCTCGCGGTACCACAATGGCACTCTCAGGTTGCCCCAGCTCTATCTGAACACGGTAACTCTTTCCGATGCGCAAATTATCTGGTTGATTATCAGTGAAGACCAAATCCACCCGAAACTGTCTATTCTTAACTTCAGGAACTACCTTAGAGACGCGCAATGGAAATTTATCACCCTGATAAGTAACTGTAGCAGGGAGTCCTACTGTCAGTCGGTCAATATAGTACTCACTCAAGCCAGTATGTATCTTGAAGTTATCCATCACTTTAATTTCACCAATATTTTCGGAAGACCCCACACGCTGTCCCTGTGTGACATTGAGAAAGCTGAGCTGTCCATCTACAGGTGCACGCACCACCAGATTGGTCATTCTGCTGCGAGCATGCAACACGCTTTTCTGAGCACGTTCTAGCTCCTTGTCCATTAGCTCTTGACGCAATAGAGTAGCTGCGCTATCTCGCTTCAATCCCTCCAATTGCAGCAGTGTACTTTTGTTCCTAAAGTCAAACTCTTCCTGTTGTACATCTAGTTGAGCCCTGCTTTTCACACCCATCTTGAACTCCTCCTCCCCAAGCTGCAAATCCTTCTTTATGCGACTCAGTTCATAACGTGCCTGCAACGACTGCTGTTGCAAAAGTATTGATTTCTGCTCCATCTCCACCTTTTTCTCCTGATAAAGAATTCGCTGTTTCTCCCACTCATCTTGTTGATCCTCTATCACCCTTTCTAGTTCTGGGTTTTGAAGTGTCAATATCAACTCATCCCTCTGCAACATCGACCCCTCTTCTGCCACAATTTCTTTCACGATTCCTGCCTCTAAAGTATTCAGTCTGATGGTCAGGATAGGCTGTACGATTCCTTCCGCATCCACATAATCGAGAAAATGATCTTCCGTTACATTGCCGATAATCACCTTTTCTTTATCAATCCGCTGTTTTTTTCCGCCTGATAGATTCATCATCACAAAAACAAGGAAAAGAAAAAAAGCTACTCCTCCAAGAATCAGATACCTGTATCTTCGCACAAATGATTTTTTGGGCAATCGTATATCCATCGATGAATCGCGTGATTCGTGAAAAAGGTCGCTGTTATTTGAATTGTTCATACAAATAGATTTTAAAATAATTGTTTAGAAGCAGTGATAGGAATATTCAACTCAAAATCATACCCTGTAATGCTTCGCAGCATATAATAGAGATTCCAATAGTTGTGCAGCGCATTGATATAAGCACGCTGTGAACTGTCTTTCTCGGCAATGGCTGCGTTAAGATCAAGCAGAGAAGACCTTCCCAACAAATAGAGCCGGTAAGCCACTTCATTCCTATGGGCAGCACGTTCCGACGTCTTTTTTGCGATGGCTACTCTGTTTGCCTGTAGATTAAACTGTTTCACGAGCTTAATGATGTTGGCTTCAAAGTCAGTCCGTGCCTGTTCGATCTCAGTCTTTGTTTTTTCAAGATTGCTCTTTGCCACCTCCACTCGTCCTTTGCCCACTCCCCAATCTATTAATGGAATACGGATACCTACACTTACCAGCTGCTGATCCATCGGGTGACGGTATGCGTCACTCAGTCGTTCTGCTGTCTGTGTCAATCCCACCTGCATATAAAGATCTGCTTTAAATCCGCGCGATGCTTTTGCTTGCGCCACATTGCTCTCACTCTGCAACTGCTGAAAGGCATACTTCTCAATATCGGGACTGTTTTGCCAAGCAAAATGAAGCGCATCTGCTACAGGAACAACAAAAACAGGTACATCCCCGCTAACTACTGCTTCTAATTTCACATTATCGCGAATACCTAAGAAGCTGCGCAAATCTTGAACTGTGTTATCTACTTCAATACCAGCGTTCATTTGGTTGCTCTGCTCAGTAAGATGATTAATCTCCAATTGCAACATTTCATTCTCCGTAATAGTACCTATATCGTACCTCCCTTTTGCATACCGAAAGAGGGTGTCTGCTGCTGCATAGTTATAGTTGGCAGATTGTAGCCTACTCTGCGCAGTTGCCAACCCAAAGAATTTATTAGTAGCGACAGCCGATACCAGCTCCAGGGTCTCAAGATAACTCTTCTCGGCTTCAGTGTAGCGAGTTGGTTCAATCTTCTTATCCCACTTTAGGCGGTTGTAGCCAAATAAGCTTTGCGAATAACCTATCACAACAGGAGTCGATTTAAAAGAGTGTCTCTTGTCACTAAAAAGATCCAATCGCTCCACCCCCGACTCAAGAAATAAGTTCCCGCCAAGGAAAGAGATATTCTGATTGATGGTAAGACTCCCGTTGTTAAGCAACTGGTTTCTGTGCAAGAAACTATCGGTGCCATCTGGCAAGGTGACAGGATTGATAGAACGGTTGAGAGAACTGTGGCTGTTGAATGTGAGACTTGGTAGGTAGTTAGCCTTAAAGGTGCGCCAGTTCCAATAAGCTGCACGATATCTGTGTCGAGCAGCTACTGCTTGTGGTGACTGCTCATGTGCAAGGGCAATTGCCTCATCCAATGTGAGAGGCAGCACCTCCTGTGCATATAGTGTGCTGCACAGAATCATAGAGAGCAAATACAATGAGATTCGTTTCATACATCAATAGATAAGCAATAAAGATGCCATTAATGTAACGCGCTATCAAACAAACAGATATACTCAAACCCTCAAGTAAGAAAGTGTTCACTATCGCACAAATGAAGTGCACTATCGCACACCTTTCCATCAATAAATGTGTTATATTTGTAGCTTCAATGGATTGCGATGAAACATATTGATTATTAGTCTTTGCAATAAAAGGGCAAATACTGTGTTACTCTCGTTTTTCAAACAGTCATTTACTAAAGTAAACTCCTGTTTAAAAAACTTCTAAAGCTTCCGTGCAGGCGGAACAGGCTTTGTCTTTGACCTTTTCTTATCAAAGACTCAAAACGGGAAGTTTTCTGGGAGTCACTATTTATGAAGGAAGAATTATGCTGAAAGAGGGAAAAATATTAATTGTAGATGATAACGAAGATATTCTCTTTGCGCTCAACCTACTTTTGAAGACACACGTGGATAAGGTGAGGGTGACCACTCAGCCTGAACGAATCCTCCATTTTATTGAATCATTTCGACCCGATGTAATTCTGCTTGATATGAATTTTCACCAGGATGCTAGCAGTGGGCAAGAGGGTTTCTATTGGCTCGATCAGATTCGCACCATTGATCCAAATGCGGTTGTGATTTTTATTACAGCTTATGGAGATACTGAAAAAGCAGTGCAAGCCATCAAAGCGGGTGCTACCGATTTTATTCTCAAACCGTGGGAGGGAGAAAAGTTGCTGGCTACTGTTTTCTCAGCTCTGCAACTGCGTAAAAGCAAAGATGAAATATCGGAACTCAAAAAGCAGGTAACCGTTCTAGAAAGCAACAGACCGCTGATGCCCGAAATTATTGGTGAGAGCGATGCAATGTTGTCGTTGTTCGACACCGTTAATAAACTGAAAAATACAGATGCCAACATCCTTATACTGGGTGAAAATGGAACAGGAAAGGATTTAATTGCCCACCTCCTTTGCCACTCATCACCGCGCGCAGACAATGCTTTTGTGCATATCGACTTGGGCAGTATTCCCGAAACACTGTTCGAAAGCGAGCTCTTTGGATACGAGAAAGGAGCCTTCACCGATGCAAAAAAAGAGAAACAGGGGCGGTTTGAGATTGCTTCGGGAGGCACTCTCTTTCTTGATGAGATTGGAAATCTATCACCCACAATGCAGTCCAAGTTGTTGATGGTCATCGAAAAAAGAGAGATCATCCGTCTGGGAGCAACAAAACCACTGCCCATTGATGTGCGTCTTATATGTGCCACTAATGCCGATATCCATAGCATGACAGATCAGGGTGATTTCCGTCAAGACCTACTCTATCGTATCAACACCATTGAGTTACATATTCCACCTCTTCGGGAAAGAGGTAACGACATTTTGCTACTAGCCGATTTTTTTAAGGAAAAATATTGTCGTAAATATAAGAAAGAGATCAAAAACATTGCTGCATCGGCACAGAAGAAATTGAGAGAATATTCCTGGCCTGGCAACGTGCGGGAGTTACAGCATGCTATGGAACGTGCTGTAATCCTCTCATCGGGATACACACTCTATGCTGACGATTTTCTGCTTACCCCCATCACACAAGGTAAGAGAACAGAGAGTCTCAACTTAGAGGAACTAGAAAATAATGCTATTGATCAGGCTTTAAAGCAGACCGATGGGAACATAACCCGAGCTGCCGATCTGCTGGGGATATCACGCTTTGCACTCTATCGTAAAATAGATAAACAGTAGAACTAATAAGATGAAAATACACTCTAAATATTTATTTATCTTCAAAATAGTGGCTATTGTTATACTGTCACTAGCTACAGTGTGGTTGTTCCTGCATAAACTCTATTTCTCATCGCTGCTTCTTATTATTCTTCTCGCAGTCCTCTCTTTCTCACTTTATAATGACAGAAGAAAGCTTATTAATAGAATGGAGCGAATGATTTCAGGTATCCGAAATGAAGATTTCACTTTTCACTATCCTAAAAAAAACACTGATGATGAGCTCAACCGTCTTTCCAACCAAATGAATGAGGCTTTACAAGTTTTCCGTAATCAAGCTTATCATTCCTATAAGGAGGAAGCAGAGGCAGATGCTTGGCAAAAACTAATTAGCGTTCTCACACATGAAATCATGAACAGCATCGCCCCCATCATATCACTTTCGGAGACACTTAGTAAAGAAGCTGAAAAATCGAATCAGAGTGAGGAGGAGTTGCAGAATATGCGCCAGGGGATGCAGATTATTCATCGAAGGAGTGCCGGATTACTCTCATTCGTGGAGAATTACCGTAAGCTTACTAGGATACCACAACCACTGATGCAACCTATCCCTGTTTCCAACCTCCTTAAATCTATGCAACTACTGGTAGAGGCTGATCAGATTCACTTTACTTACACTTGCTATCCTGAACAGCTACTGATTCAAGCAGACCGAAATATGGTGGAACAAATTCTTATCAACCTGCTACGCAATGCCAAAGAAGCCACAGAAAACCACCCCAATCCGAACATCAAGATAGATGCTAAACAGGTGGGGAGTGAAGTGCATATTACGGTTGCTGACAACGGTACAGGAATATCTCCCGAGGCAATCAACAAAGTATTCATCCCTTTTTATAGTACCAAGAGCAAGGTATCGGGCATCGGCTTAAGTCTCTGTCGTCAGATGATGATTCTTCACAAAGGGCATATTTCTGTTAGTTCCGACGATCAAGGTACCCGTTTAACTCTCTTTTTTCAGGTCTAAAAGCCTTAATATACACTGGTAGGATGTATCTCTAACAGGTGTTTTTTGCAGTCGATTCTACGAAGTTAGAAAGCCATCGGTTAAGAGTAAAGAGCTCTATCTCAAGAGTAAGCATTACGCAAATATTAACATGTTTGCAAATATTTGCAAACTCAATTTTCGTTTAGTAAAGCTCTCTTTCATCTATTTTAGACCAAACCGAATCTTGGTTTTCATCATCAAAAGCTGTAAACTCATCACAATAAAAAAACAATTTCAGTTTTCATAGTGCAATCAACAACTTACATAAGCACCTAACATATATCAAGTTAAAGTTATTTTAGCTGTTATTTTATTATTGACAAGTACAATAACACGTGACGTGTTATTTCTATTTAAATTCGTTTTTAAGAATAACATGACATGTGTTTTTCTAATTTACATGCGTTTTTTTTAATAGCACGTGACGTGTTATTCTAATTTCATCTGTTTATCGTCACAATTGATGATCAATTACTAATTTCACTTTCGTTTCTTTAACCAACACGAGAGCAATTGTGATTTTATCTTTTATTTGATAGCTGTTATGGCATCTGTTTTAACTTATTGCGAAAGGTTACACTTACAAAGAGGCATCTTTCCCTCTATTTTCGGTGGAAATGGAGCAACGTATCTACGTGTATTCATTTTCTTCAATTCTATTGGAGCAAATATAACCCGTTTATTAAACAAACTTAAGTTATTTGAGAAAATTAATCTGTTCAATAATACAATAAAAAAACATTTTAATAACAACTATCCCTTAATAGATATTATCAAAAGATATTTGATAAGTTTCTGTTGCTATATATATATTTTCAAAAAGATAATAAGAGACGGAGCCAGTGGATGCATCAATACATACTTCAGTGTAAACCATTATCTTTAATCGAACAAAATCTCTCCCTTAATGTTTGATATAATGAACATATGTAGTATTTTTGTTTTAAATATTGAACGTTATGAAAAAGAAGAGAACAGTTCTTTTGCCTAAGCTTGTTTCCATTCTTAAAGAAATGGGTGAAAATATTAAATTAGCTCGCTTAAGACGAAAGTTAACTGCTGAGCAAGTAGCTGAACGTGCAGGTATATCCAGATCAACACTATGGCAAGTAGAAAATGGATTTCTGGGTACATCATTGGGGATCTATGCTCAAGTATTGCATGTATTAGGATTAGAAAATGACTTACTTTCTATAGCTAAAGATGATGAGTTGGGGAGAAAACTTCAGGATGCAGATTTACTCACAGGTCTTCGGGCACCTAAAAAATAGTTTGTAAAGTATAAGGTATAAAAAAAATGATGAGAACAGCTTTTAGAAATGTGAATTAACGAACTGATTTATCAGATAAATTGCTGCATATCTCTTATTAAGGCATTTTACGAAAAAAATTATATATCTTTGATTTTCACAACCAATTTCATCTGAAATAAAACAAATTATGAAACAACATTTATTACTGCTATCCCTTCTCCTATTCTTTATCTCTTGTATAGACAATGCATCATCTGATGGTACTTTTCCTGAAACAAAAACGATAAAGCACACTAAGGTATTTAGCAACAACGAGCCAATTTTCCGTGGAGGAGATATGTTGTATTTCGAAAGAGACAACTCGTTGATTATTGTAATTTACAATGATGACTACAACTTATTAAAAGTAAATCTAAATGATAATAGCATAACCAAATTGCTGCCAGTTGGCAATGGTCCGGATGAGTTTGTGAACATTGATATTTCTCAAAAAACATCTGATAGCACTTTTTTATTTCAAGACTCAAACTCTGCTCAACTTTATGAGATGAATATTATAACGGGTGAAATGAAAAAAGAATATGACTATGCAGGTCGTGGTTACATGAAAATAGTGAAGATGAATGACTATTATATTGGCACTGGCGTTTTTAATGAAGGCATGTTTGCAGTAACAAATAACAATGACTCCGTCCGTTATGTGCATCATTACCCAGAAGATAATATAGACAACAGTAAAACTGCGAGCAAAGCAATGGCCTATCAGGGGAAATTGTTCTCAAATAATAGCCGTGAACGTGTAATGTTTTGTTCAATAAGGTTTCCATATTTCGAAATATTCCAGTTTAACCAATACAAAGTAAGCTCAGTAAAGAAATCTTATATTGGTGAGTTCGAATATACCATTTCACCCTACGAAAACATGACATTTGCAGCAGTTGCCAAGAATAACAGAGAGGGATATGTAGATGCTTGTACCACCTCAGAGAATATTTATTTGCTCTATTCGGGTAGAAGTGTAGCCGATGCAGACATTGAGACCAATGAACAAGCCAGCTTGTCCAATCAAATCCTTGTATATGATTGGGATGGAAACCTGGTGATGCAATACGAAACAGATGTAGATTTAACATCGATATGCGTTAATGAGTCGGAGACTATCATCTATGGGGTTTCATTTAATCCTGACCCTGAAATTGTAATTTTTAAATTGTGAAATAATTTAGTTTGAAATGAAACAATCAATATGAAACCATTTCTAGTAACCCTTATGAGTATTTTGTTTCTTTATTCATGCACCAACAAAGAAACCGCACACAAATCGAATGCCAAGTTTCCTGCCAAAAAGGAGCTAAAAGCCGTTAAACATTTCACTGATGAGATACTCTATCCAGAGTTCATGACCATCACTGGTAATATCCTTTCCATAGGGAGTAGCAAATCGGACTCCATGCTTTTTCATTTCTCTCTGCCCAAGATGGAGCTCATAGAAAACACAGGCATCAAGGGTAATGCTGCCGATGAGTTCAGTCTATTCCCTATGTTTTGGGCTACTCAAATATTTCATTATAAAACGCCTTTCATAAATGTATCTAAATCTGGACTTAATGGTTATACTTTACAATTCTACCTACTCCGTTACTCTTATTGTAATATGACAATCTGATTTACGCAACCCAGTTGATCTTATTGCAACATGACAATTTGATTTTCACTAACTCAATTGTTCTAATTGCAAAGTGATAATTTAATTTTCATCAACTCAGTTATTCTGATTGTAAAGTAACAATCTGATATCCACAACTCTTTTGTTGTGATTGTAACATGACAATATAATATCCACAACTCTTTTAGTGTGATGGTAACATGACAAATCTGATTTTTTGATTGAAGTTCAACGAAAACTAACAAAAACAATCTTTATAAGATGCAAATGTAACATTGTATAAGTCTGCTAAACTACATCTAAGAGCATCACTAAGGTGAAAACAATCTACAGTGTGTGAAAATAGTATAGAATAGTTAATAAACATTATTACAATGTCATCAAAACATTTCGAAATGAGATGTCATAACTTGACAATCTAACAAACACACTTTTGGAAATCATATTGTAAGTTGACAATCTATAATCAACACTTGTGGAAATCGTTTTGTAAGTTGACAATCTAATATCCGCACATTCTAAAAATCAAATTGCAACACGACAATTCAATTTACTTACCCACATAACGCACACATTCAATCAATTACACTTTTGCAGTAATAAATACCCTTATATGCTTAATATAACTTTCTTAATTCTTCAATTCTTTAATTTTAAAAATAGAAAATAACTCAGCAGAATATAAAACAATAGATTTGTTAAAACAGGATACTGGCTATCCATAGAAAAGAATAAAAAAATGTTTTACTACTACTAATTATGACATACTCTACAAAGTGTAAATAATACCCACAAACTGATGGTGCTATATTCATTGATAGAAATCGGCCAAAGAAAACTTTTTTATTGGTATTTCTTTTGTTTTTCATACCAGTAATAAACACAATAAACCGCTCAAATCTTTCAATCTGAACGGTTTATCTATTTTTTGTCGCCATTTATCGTTGGCTATTAGCGGAGAAGGAGGGATTCGAACCCCCGGAAGCTCACACTTCAACGGTTTTCAAGACCGCCGCGATCGACCACTCTGCCACCTCTCCTAATTGGTCTTTCTTTAAAAGCTGCGCAAAGATATAATTATTTCTTTAAATAAAAAAAGAAAGACACCTCATAAGTGGAAAATCTTTTGACATTAAAGCAATCACCTAAAGTTAAACGAAAAATTAATCCTATCTTTGTGTAAACAAAGATATATTTTTCTTATGCTATTTACCGAATTACCATTATGCAATGAAGTGCTGGATGGACTGAGTGCCATGAACTTCACAGAAGCTACTCCTATACAAGAACAAGCAATCCCTCTTATTTTACAAAAGAAAGATATCATTGCGTGTGCTCAAACAGGCACAGGCAAGACAGCTGCCTTTTTATTGCCATTATTACATAATTTACAATCAGAGAAACATGCACCAAACAAGGTAAATGCCATAATAATGTTGCCTACTCGGGAATTAGCTCAACAAATTGATCAACAAATGGAGGGCTTTTCTTATTTTTCTCCTTTTTCATCGGTTGCTGTATATGGTGGTAGCGATGGTGAAGCTTGGTCGACACAAAAGCAAGGATTGCTGAAAGGTGCTGAAGTGGTTATTGCTACACCAGGTAGGTTGTTATCGCACATCAACTTATACGATATTGACTTTTCAGGGGTTAAGTACCTGATATTGGATGAAGCTGACAGAATGCTGGACATGGGTTTTTACGATGATATAATGAAAATCGTGAAACTTTTGCCCGCCGACAGACAAACGTTGCTTTTTTCAGCAACTATGCCTCCTAAAATACAATCGTTAGCTAATACCATATTAAAAGACCCAGCTGAAATAAAGATTGCCGTGTCGCGTCCACCAGACACCATTATGCAATCGGCATATATATGCAACGAAAATCAAAAGACACCCATTATACTAAGTCTTTTTGCAAAAAAGAAGCCAAACAAAGTAATCCTTTTTGCAGGATCGAAAATAAAGGTGAAAGAAGTTACCAAAGCCCTTAAACGTTTGGGTGTGTCGGTAGATGAAATGCATTCAGATTTGGAACAGATACAACGCGATAAGGTGATGCATGAATTTAAGAACGATAGAGTTGGAATATTGGTTGCAACTGATATTGTGTCGCGAGGTATTGACATTGATGATATATCATTAATTATCAACTACGATGTTCCACATGACTCAGAAGATTATGTTCATCGAATTGGACGTACAGCTCGCGCTGGAGAGCAAGGTATGGCTATTACCCTGGTGTCGCCCGAAGAACAATACAAATTTAAACAGATTGAGAACTTTCTTGAAAAGAATATTTTCAAAATACCCATTCCTGCTGAATTAGGTGAAGCACCCGAATATAAACCAGAGGAAAACAGACAGAGAAAAAGTAGATTTGGACGAAAAACATCTCAGAGTAGAAATAGGAAAAGCAATCACGCTCCTACAAGAGGGCAAAAAAGAAATCGACCCAATAAATAAGTCGATTTCAAAATACAGTTTAATAGCAAAGCATTTCGCTATATCCTTACTTTTCTCTAAAGAAAATATTGATAGGAGTTCCTGAAAAGTTCCATAGCTCACGCATTCTATTTTCTATAAAGCGTTTGTATGGTTCTTTAATATACTGTGGCAAATTACAGAAAAACACAAAAGAAGGTGATTGTGTTTCACGCAATTGCGTAATATATTTCACTTTAATAAACTTCCCCTTGTTAGATGGAGGCGGCGTTGACTCAATAATAGGCAATAAGGCGTCATTTAACTTACTTGTTGAAATGTGTATCTTTCTATTTTGATAAACCTCTTTAGCCACATCCATTAGTTTAAGGATACGCTGCTTAGTAGTTGCAGATCCAAATAAAATTGGAAAATCAGTAAACGGAGCTAAGCGATGTCGGATTGTGTTTTCAAACATTTTAATGGCTGCTGTGCTTTTTTCTTCCACAGTATCCCACTTATTTACAAAAACTACCAAACCTTTTTTATTTTTCTGAATCAAAGAAAAAATGTTCAAGTCCTGGCTTTCAATACCACGAGTGGCATCAAGCATCAGAATACAAACATCGGCTTCTTCAATTACTCGAATTGAACGAATAACTGAAAAATACTCCAAGTCTTCGTTCACTTTTCCTTTTTTACGAATACCAGCCGTATCAATTAAATAAAAATCCATGCCAAATTTGGTGTAACGTGTATGGATTGAGTCACGTGTTGTTCCTGCCACATCGGTCACGATATGTCTTTCTTCATCCAATAGTGAATTTATCAATGAGGATTTGCCAGCATTGGGACGACCCACAACTGCAAGTTTTGGAATATCTTCAAATACTTCCTCTTCTTTTTCACGACTTAATTTAGAAACAATATAATCTAACAAGTCACCAGTACCTAAACCATTAATAGAAGAAACTGGATAAGGATCGCCTAAACCAAGACTATAAAACTCTGAGGCTTGATGTCCGATATTATGGTTGTCGGCTTTATTTGCTACTATAACCACAGGTTTACCTGAGCGGCGTAATAGCTGAGCGGCAGTTAAATCCAAGTCTGTAAGACCATTCATAACATCTACAGCAAGAAGAATAATATCAGCCTCTTCTATTGCTATTTTTACTTGTTTGTTTATCTCTTCTTCAAAAACATCGTCAGAATTTACTACCCATCCACCAGTGTCAACTAACGAAAACTCTAATCCATTCCATGTAACTTTTCCATAAAGACGGTCACGGGTAGTTCCTGAGATATCTGTTACAATGGCTTGGCGACTTTGAGTAAGTCTATTAAACAAAGTAGATTTCCCTACATTGGGGCGTCCAACTATTGCTACTAAATTATTCATGATTTATATTTGCTATAAGTTTAAAGCAAATGGCTGAAAACTTTATTTTTAATTGTACTTGTTATTTATATGGATGGAATCGGATTAAGCAATGAAGATACAACTTCATTTTGTGACCCCACAAAATAGTATAATGGTATTTATTTGGCGTTTAAATGAAAATTAATTGATTCGATATCCGTATGATCGCAGAATGTTGTCACGATCTCGCCAATCTTTTTCAACTTTTACATACAGTTCAATAAAGACTTTTTTTCCAAAAAAGAGTTCAATGTCTTTCCTAGCTACTGTCCCCAATTTCTTCAATGCTTTACCTTGATGGCCTATAATGATACCTTTTTGAGAATCACGCTCCACCATAATAAGGGCACGAATGCGAATAAGTTTTGTTTCTTCTTTGAACTCCTCTACAACTACTTCAATAGAATATGGAATTTCTTTTTGATAGTATAGTAAAGCTTTCTCTCGAATTATTTCGGCTACAAAAAATCGTGCAGGTTTATCTGTTAAAGCGTCTTTCTCGAAATAAGGAGGCGACACAGGTAACAAATCTATAATGCGTCGTTCAATTAAATCGATACTGAAATTATTAAGTGCCGATATGGGATATATCTCTGCTTTTGGTAATAGTTTATTCCATTCCATTACCAATTCTTCTAAATGCTCTTGTGTGGTAAGATCAATTTTGTTTATCAACAATAAAACAGGTTGATCCAACTTTTGAACTTTAGCAATAAACTCATCGTTTTTATCAAACTTTTCCACAACATCAGTCATGTAAAGTAATATATCTGCATCTTGAAGTGCCGACAAGGAAAAGTTAAGCATCTGCTCCTGCAGTTTATAATTAGGATGTAACACACCTGGAGTATCAGAATAAACTATCTGATATTCGGGCGTATTCACTATTCCCATAATACGATGACGAGTAGTTTGTGCTTTAGAAGTTATGATTGATATCTTCTGCCCAACCAACAAATTCATAAGTGTAGATTTCCCCACATTGGGATTTCCCACTATATTAACAAACCCCGAACAATGTTTTTTTTCTTCCATGCACTTTTTATTCTGAAATTTAGATACAAATGTAATTAAAAATGAGCATGATAAATTATATCTTGTAAAGAAATATAGAAAACATGATTATTCGAATGAATTAATACTCTTATAAATCAACTACAAAAACATTCTGATATTCCAGATTGTACAAAGACATAGTATCAAGTAAACTCTTTTATTTAGTCCTAAAGTATAATTTAAAAAGGTCAACATAATTCGCAGGATAAAGAGTTTGAATTGAAGGTTAGTCTAATCTATTTTGTATCGTATCCCCATTTCAAATAAATAGCTCCCCAGCTAAAACCTGCACCAAAGGCAGTTAAAATAACATTATCTCCCTTCTTTAGTTTATCTTCCCACTCCCATAAACACATTGGTATTGTTCCTGCACTTGTATTACCATATTTCTGAATATTAACCATCACTTTTTCTTTTGGAATATTTAGACGTTTCCGTGCTGCTTCAATTATACGCATGTTTGCTTGATGAGGCACAAACCAATCTAAATCATCGATAGAAAGATTGTTCTTTTCTACAATTTCAACTGACACATCAGCCATAGAAGAGACTGCATACTTAAATACAACTTTTCCTTCTTGATAAACTGTATGTTCGTTATTGTCAATAGTACTGTGATTGGCAGGATATTTTGAGCCACCTGCTTTCATTTGCAAATAGGGGTATCCTACACCATCGGTGCGTAGAATTGCATCCATAACACCAACTTTCTCTTCTGTAGGTTCTAACATAACAGCACCCACTGCATCACCAAACAAAGGTGATGTGTTTCTATCTGAATAGTTGGTTATAGAGGACATTTTATCACCAGCAATCAAAAGTATTTTTTTATACTTTCCGCTTTTAATGAAATTAGAAGCCACTTCTAGACCAAATACAAAACCAGAACAAGCAACTTGCATGTCAAAACAAAATGCATTCTTAATACCGCTTGCTTCGGCTACCATTGAAGCTGCAGATGGGAAAGGATGATCGGGAGTTGTGGTTGCAAATATTACTACTTCTACCTCATCAGGTTTCGTATCAGTTTTTAACAAAACATCGGCAACAGCTTTTGTGCCCATGAAAGATACACCAATGGCTTCACCTTTAAGTATGCGACGTTCTTTAATACCAACTCGCGTGGTTATCCACTCATCACTCGTATCTACAAGTTTTGATATTTCATCATTGGTAAGAATGTAATCTGGGGCATATGCTGATATGCCAGTAATTACAGCATGTAGTTGTTTCATCGAAAAAATTGATCTAATAGAAAAAACCCTAAAAAAATAAATAATTAGTTTTTCAGGGTTATTTATGACTTCTGTAAATATAATTATAGAACAGTCTACCTATTTGTTATACTGTTTCTTTTTCAATTGCTAATTTACCTCTGTAATATCCACACTCGTTACAAACATGGTGGTACACGTGCCAAGCACCACAGTTACCGCAAATAGTCAATGTAGGCATCTCTGCTTTGTCATGGGTTCTTCTTTTTCGTGTTCTTTGTTTTGATTGTCTTCTTTTTGGATGTGCCATTTTATATTATTTTTATTGTATTACAATTATATATTTCTTATTTTCCTAAATCAATTCTTTTAATGCATCCCAACGTGGGTCGGTTTCATTTGTGGAATCATCGTTATCATCTAAATCATTTGAGATATCATCATCTTCAATCTCTTCTGAAAGCTCATCCTCATCATCATCGCTATCATCAGAAGAACTTACTGCTTTATGCTTGCGATATTTTGTTGCCATCAATCTATTGCATTTCCCTGGCATATGAACATGTTTTATGGGAATATTGAGTACAATAAATTCGTATAAAAACCAAGCTATATTTAACTCACCCTCGTCAGCAGGTATAATTATAATTTCATCGCTTTCTTCTGAATAATCCTCGCCCAACTTCACAATCAATCTGTTCTCAGTATCTATTTCCTGATCCATTTGATCTAAACATCTGTTGCAAGGAATCTGAACGATTCCATTTAAATGAAAATTAAATTCATATGCACCAATTGTTCTCTTAACAGTGAGTTCAACTTTCACATTCCCTTTTTGTACCTCTTCGTGATCTATTGCATCAAAAAACTTACGATCCAATTCATACGAATAGGTATTTACACCGTCAGGGAGGTTTTCTAAATCGATTTTAAAATGACTAAATTTTGCCACTGCTATTTTTTATAAATAAAGCGCCGCAAAGATACTGTTTTTTTCTTTATGGGCTTTCATTTTTAATTATTTATTTATGAATCTATTGTTTAATACTTTTAATTTTCCGATTTCATTCTGTTCTCTGCAGCAGCTTCTAAAACAATTTGCTGCATTTTATCAAAATTCTGCTCCATACTTTTCAGTAATTCAAACTGTGCCAAAGAGCGTTCTAAATTGTGTTGACCATGTTTTACTTTATAATATGTATCACCATCAATATAATCAGTCAAAAAGCGCACTGTCTGCATATATGTAAGCAACTTCGCACCAAAAGCCAAGTTTTCTATTTCAACATCTGTCAAAAAAGAAGCTGCGTTTTGAAGATATCCTTTTGTATATCCTTCAAAAACATCTAAATCAATCGACACATTGTCTAAGTTTGTATCATCTTCTTCGCCAGTATTAGCACCCGTTCGCATAAAATCTCCAAAATCGGACAATACATAACCAGGCATTACGGTATCTAAATCTACCACACACAACACCTCGTCATTATCATCAAATAAAATATTATTCACTTTAGTATCACAATGATTAGTGCGTTTCGGAAGCTTTCCTTCACGATGCATTCTTTCTGCCTTTGTCATATCATGAGCACGGTCTTCTAACTCCTTTACCAATTCACTCACTTCTGACAATCTGCCTGACAAATTATTTTTCACTGACTCTCTAAATGATTCTAATCGGAACTCCATATTGTGGAAGTTTGGTATTGTTTCAAATAACGGACCGCCAGGTAAATCGGCTAACATTTTCTGAAATTCACCAAATGCCAATCCGCCTCTGAAAGCAAGTTCAGGATTAATAGCATCATAGCTTTTGCTGTCTTTGATGTAATGCATCATTCGCCAATAATTACCTTCTTCATCTTTATAATAAAGTTTGCCATCATGTGCTGGAATAAAAGAAAGTACTTTACGATCGATATCAGATACATTTTTCTCTTCCAGTTTTTTACGAATGTGAGTTGTTACACGCAAAATATTATTTTGCAACTCTGGAACATTTTTAAAAATGACATGATTCACTCGTTGTAATACATATTCATTTTCTCCGCTTACCACTTTGTAAGAATCATTGATATGTCCAGCACCCAAAGGTTTTACTTCAGTATTCTCATTTTTATCTACAAACTGAAATACAATATGGTTCAAATTTTCATTGTTTTCCATGACAGTTATATTGTTATTTTATATTTAGTGTATATTTAGAAAACTCTAATCCAGAGTAAGTTCTCCAAAAAACTGTGGAACATGAAAGTTGGGCTCTGGTGTATTGATTGGTTTCCAACTGATAAAATGAGGTTCAGGTGTTTCATCACCACACTTATAGAAATTAGCAAGTATGGCTTGTCCTGACATTTTTTCACCAGAAGTAAAACCAATGGCTTCTTTTGGAATCTCGACATACAACGTCCAATCACTTACTTCCTCACCCACCTTGTAATAATGACGAATGGTGCTAAACCTTACGATAGAAGACATTAACTTCACGGATAAATTCTCTGATAATTCTCTTGTTTCATGCACTGTTGCTAACAACGCACCAAAGACATTGAATTCAAAATTTCGATATGCTTTATCTCCTTTTTGCTGAACAAAAAACTCTACACAACTATCAAGCCATGGTGACATGAAATCTTTTCTGCTTTGAACACGCAACTTTTCTCCTTCTATTTGGTAGTACAAAAATAATTTTTCATTATCATGTGCTATGCGAAGTGAGACAGGCAAAGTTTTCGGAAATTCATTTGGCCAATTCACTTTGTCAATAGATAAATGCAACCCAACTTCATTGAGAAGTTTTATTTTATCAAACAAAGTTTCGTGTTGCGCAATGTATTGCTTAGGTATTCTTACTGTATCCATAGATTTGTTTATTTATTTAATATTTTCTCAAAGGTATAGTTTTTTGTTTAATGAACAAAAAATCTTACTACAAACGACGTTAGTCTATAAGTTGCAAGTTGCATTTACTCCAATTTGACGAATACATTAAATTGGTATATTTATCAATTATCAAAATCTATAAAACAACTTTGTGGCACAAAAAATAATATAATATGCTCATAAATAATGCTTTTGTCTAACCTTTAGAATAAGAGCATCAATTAACGAATCATGTATTTTATACGCTCATTAAATTCTGATTCTTGCAATAGATTCTCAAGAGAGATGTGCATACGATATCGCCAATACTGCTGAGAGTTTGACGGGTCGTTGATGCGTTCATCATGTGGATTATTGCGACGCAAAATTGCATCAATGGAAAGCCAGTCTTGCCATGGCAAAATTGTCCACATCGAGCGTGAGTTTAAGTGAATACGAACTATATCTTCACATATTCTAGGGGTGCATTCACTGGGTGCATTACCTTGATATCCCAATACTTTATTGTAGTAATATTGTGTGTTCTCTCTATTCTCCAACCACCACCCTCTGATTGTTGACATATCATGAGTAGAAGTTGTATTTACAGATAGATAAGGTAACTCATTTAAATCAGAAAATAACACATTACTTTCCTTTGGCATCCGTTGTATTTCAAGACTTAGAATACGCAGTTCATCCATTACCCAGTTCACACAATCAGGAACCATTCCTAAATCTTCACCACAAACCAACATAGAAGTGGCTGATATTAATTGCGGCAATTTTTGCATTGCTTGTTCATACCAAAATGAATTGTGACGCTCATAAAAAAAGTTGTTGTAAATTTCATTATACCTATCTTTAGAATATTCATCAAGGTGAGCATACGATGTGGTCTGTTGTGCTGTTATTCGGGGATGGAAGTATCCATTTTGATAAGGGTCAGGTACAAACAAGACTTCTGCACACAAATTAAATAATCCCTCACGCAGAGTTTGGCTCTTTGCATCAGTACGTCCAATGAAAATTTGATTTATCTTTTGTTGGGTATCACAATTCGGTTTTAATTGATAACGTTGCCAATCAATTACATCAAGATATTGAGAAATAGCCTCATCCACATACTCACCAAACAAGTTTATCAACATCTCTTCATGGATATAGGGTTGTGTCATCCGCTGCTCGTCAAAAGGGAAATCCAATCGAGTTAACTCTTCTTTTGAGAGAGGCAAAGCTGGACTAAAATGTCCTAATAACCCTTGAATATTTTCTGATGGCATTTCCCAAATACGAAAGAACCCCAAAATATGATCAATACGATATGAATCAAAATAATCTGACATTTTTATGAAGCGTTCTTTCCACCACTTATAATCGTCTCTTTCCATTTCTATCCAATTATAGGTTGGAAATCCCCAATTCTGTCCATTCATGGAGAAATCGTCAGGAGGAGCACCAGCTTGCATTTGCATATTAAACAGATGGGGCTCAGTCCATGCTTCCACACTATCTTTATTTATACCGATAGGAATATCACCTTTTAAAGCAATACCTTTGCTGTGAGCATATTCTTTGGCATGTTCGAGTTGATTATGAGCTAAGAACTGAAGGTAGGCATAAAAACTTGCTTCATTTTTAGCCTCAACATTGGCTTCTAATAACTTAATCAATTTATCTGGTTGATAAGTTGAATAAACATCCCACTCTTTAAAATTAGCAGTATTGTGCTTGTCTCGCAAATAGCAAAAACAGATGTAAGGGAACAGCCATTTTATGTTACTCTTGTAAAAGCCAATAAATTCTGCAGAAGAAAGAGTTTTCAATCCTTCATCAGTAAAAAGATCCCTTAGAAAACTATATTTTAGAGCAGAAACTTTTTCGTAATCAATTTCAGCAAGAGCATTCAACCTTTTTGACTCAGTAAGAAAAGTTTTTTGTTTTTTTTTACTACGAAGGGTGAACTGATCGATAGATATATAAACAGGGTTTAAAGCAAATATTGATATTGAACTGTAAGGATAGGAATCTTTCCATGTATTGGTCGAATTGGTGTCGTTGATGGGTAATATCTGAATGATATTCTGATTAGTGATTTCAGCCCAATCCACCATTTTCTTTAAATCCAAGAAATCGCCAATACCAGAACTGGTTTCAGTTTTGAGCGAAAACAAAGGGATAGACACCCCTACTCCTTTCCAACTGAATGAAGGATACTTATATATCAGTCCCATTTCGGAATATACTGAGTTGTCAGCTTCAGAAACTTTGGAGACCTCCAGTGTTCTATTTTCTCCATTCTCCCAATGCACTTCAGACAAATCAGCATCTTTCACAATAGCAAATTTGTAAGAAACATCCGAACAGAAGTCGACAGCATTTAACTCGATTTGCCATTCTCCAAAAAGAATAGGAGAAAGTGGCAAAGCTCTTTTTAAGTCCCAATTTCCTAATGCATCACTTTCACCTGAAATGACAATATGTTCATTCTTTTGCACGAATGGACAAATTACATTTAAGATTATACTTTTATTAAACTGGGGTAAATTAGGTGAGACATACGATTGCTTAAAAACACATTCTGTAAACACTGACGTATATAAATAAGAATGCT
Source organism: Dysgonamonadaceae bacterium (assembly GCA_028708095.1). Lineage (GTDB taxonomy): Bacteria > Bacteroidota > Bacteroidia > Bacteroidales > Dysgonomonadaceae > UBA2632. The sequence goes on along the minus strand of JAQVZQ010000017.1, from coordinate 1,886 downwards.
TTGTTTGTTCCTTCCAATAATCTTTGATTATAAAATGCTCCTTATTTCTAATCATCAATGACCGATTAGGGGACTCTTCTCTTCTTACTTCAACTCCATTCTCACGAACAAAATAGTAATACTCAAGTGGCTTCTCACTCTCAGATTGGACCTCTAACTCTCCAAACCATGAATAACCATTATCAGTAGTGAGAACAAATGCATTTTCTTGATTGAAGCTACCTAACTCAGCTATAGAACCTGAAATACAAAGTTCTTCGCCCAATTGAGTTTGATAATCTATATTGAATTTTATATTTATCATACAAATAATTTAAAACGTTGTCATACAAACCATATTGACATACAGTTTTTGTTTTCAATAAGCATATTTACCTGAAATATAATGAGACCTATATGGTTTTTTAAAATATAAAATGCTGTGAAAACTCAGAATAATGCAACTTAGTTCATAATGCAGAGCAAATCAACAATATATTTATATGAAAAGAAGAATAAGGATTTGTGCTGTAACAACACGTAAAAACATAGTTAAGGGATATACTGTTGCATAGTTTACTGCTGGCATATCACTTCCCGCAGTTGCATTTGAGAACGACAATGCTGGTGGATTTGTCATACTTCCTGAAACAACTCCCATGAGTGTGAAATAGTTTATCTTAAATACGGAGCGTCCTACTATTCCAACTATTAACACAGGTAAAGCCGTGATAATTAATCCATATCCAACCCACATATACCCTCCATCTAATATAGTTTGAACAAATCCTTCACCAGCCTCTAAACCCACACAGGCTAAGAAAAGCGAGATACCAATTTCACGAAGCATCAGGTTTGCACTTATTGTGGTATAGGTTACCATTTTATATCGAGAACCAAATTTACTCATCAAAATTGAAACAATTAATGGTCCTCCTGCCAAACCTAACTTAACGGGTTGAGGTATTCCAGGAATCATAAAAGGAATACTGCCTAACAACACACCTAAAGCTATCCCAATAAATATTGAAATAAGATTGGGTTCACGCAGTCGCTTCATCGAGTTCCCCAAAAAGGCTTCAATCTTAGCTACTGAGCTTTCAGAGCCTACAACAGTTAATCTATCTCCCAATTGTAGTTGAAGCTTTGGGTTTCCAATTAAATCTAATCCTGCACGATTTACCCGTGTTACATTTATTCCATAAAGATTTCTAAGCCTAAGATTACCTATTGTTCTTCCATTTATTTCAGGTTTAGTAATAATTATGCGTCTTGAAACTAATTCAGCATCTAATTCAGACCATTCACTTTGATCCATTTCAATTTCACTTCCCAGCAAAGCTGAAATAGAATTGATGTTTTGTAAATTTGAAACTACCAATACAATATCCCCTTCATTCAATATGGTTTCGGGATGTGCAATCTCCAATTTACCACCTTTTACATGTTTTACTCGAGAAATTACAAACTCTTTTTCGATAAGGGCTTTTGTTGCAGATAACGTTTTACCAAAAACAGCAGGATTACTAATTTTTAATGAAAACATTTGAGCTTCCGTATACTTTGTTTCATCCAGCTTGTCTAGCTCTCTCGTTTCTTTCTCAAAATTAATTTTAAAGATATATCGAAAAAGAATTAGAGATACAATTACACCTACAACCCCTAACGGATATGCAACTGCGTATGCCATCGACACAGTAGGGTCACCAGCACCTGTCACATCAAACAGTGTTTGTTGTGCTGCACCAAGCCCTGGTGTGTTTGTTACAGCACCTGAAAGAATACCCACCATTGTAGATATTGGCACTTTAGTTATTAAATGAATAAGCATTGTAGTAACCACTCCTAATAGCACAATGGAAACCGCCATTAAATTAAGCTTAATCCCTCCTTTCTTAAATGAAGAG
>JAQVZQ010000231.1 GCA_028708095.1 Dysgonamonadaceae bacterium | reverse complement strand
AATTCTCGTTTAGATGAATTACAGGCAGCATTTCTCAACATAAAACTAAAATACTTGGATACCGAAAACCAACGCCGCAGAGAAATTGCCAAATTCTATTGCGACAACATAAAAAACTCTGAAATTATTCTTCCAATAAACCCCGATTTTTTCAACTCTAAACAACAAACAACAAACAACAAACAACGAATGACAAACAGTCTTTCCCACGTCTGGCATCTTTTCGTTATCCGTACACAAAATAGAAATAAACTACAAGAGTATTTAACTCAAAATGGTGTGCAAACACTTATCCATTATCCAATTCCGCCGCATAAGCAATTTGCTTATAAAGAGTGGAATGATATGTATTTACCCGTAACTGAAAAAATCCATAGAGAAGTTCTTAGCCTGCCAATAAGTTCTCTGCTTGATAGTAAAGTCGTGGAAGAAATTTGCAGTTCAATTTGTAATTTTTAAGCTAAAAGAACCTGAATGATACTAAATTACCCTAAGATATCAGTTATAACAATTTGTTACAATCAAGAGGATGTTATACATAGAGCTATAGATTCCGTGATATGTCAAAAAGATTATCTACATGAATTAATCATATCAGATGATTGCTCAAAGGATGAAACATGGAAAATAGTAAAAGATTATCAAAGAAAATATCCCCAATATGTTAAGGCCTACCGGAATGAAAAAAACATGGGTGTTTATGAAAATCTTCAGAACACTTACAACAAGGTATCTGGCGAAATAATTTTCTTTTTATCAGGTGATGATGAAATTGGATTAGAATTACTGGAAAAAACATGTAAAACAGTAGCCTCAAAAAACTTAGACTACCTTAACGATAGATTTTGCGTGATTACTGATTTTAAAGTTGTCTTACCGAATAAAACTGAAAAACATATAAAAAGTAATGCATTAATTGAAAAGTATGATCCTTTTTCCTTAAAATTTCGAGGTATCATTTACAATAGAGCTTTGGGTGAAAGCTTGACAACTTTCAATGATAGAAGGAATACATCTCTAAGAAGAAAAGAAGGTGCTGTCATATCATCCAGCCTTCAGGAAGGTTTTACTGACAATATTCCTTATGTAAATACAGAATCTTTTTTCTACATTCCGTATGTGGGTAATATTTATTATGCTGGGATAGGGATTTCCACCAAATTTAAGAAGAACAGAAGAGAGTACCTTGAAGGTATCATTGAATACTGCGAAACAATACCCGACTATTTTAAAAATCTGAATAAATACGATTGCAATTGGCTTAACTTTCATAAAACCAAAACGCAATTCCTTTTAAAACCAACATTTTATGGTTATTGGATATACTTTTTAAAGTTGTTTGTTCTGGCAAAAGACCCGTTAAGGAAGTTTTTCCTTTCTCGGGAAATTAAGAGTTTTGTCAAAGGAACAAAACTATTTTTTCATCAATGAGTAGATATTCATATACATAAGTTTGCTATACCTTATGTTTAAAGTATAATTTGTTTCTTAGGAAACGATTAGGCAACATTTTTAGAAGATTAAATGCTTAAATATTCTTTCGAGTAAAACTTGATTCAACCTACTTCAACATCTTAATTTTTCAACCAGACGAATTACTCTTTAAATTGATTAACTCTTGAATTTTGAATTAGATTTACTCTTAATAAACGATTAGTAAATTAGAAAATATTGGAGGCCAATAACTTTACAATATAGAGTTTAACTTATGCAAAAAAGCAACACAATAGTAATTGTCATTTTTATTGTTTCCATAGCATCAACTACATTATATATTGTTGCTAAAAATTTGCCATCTGGATTAGGAAGTCATATTTTCTTATGGGCTCCTTTGACTTTATTAATAGCTTTTATTTTTAAACCATACATAATAAAGTCTGCTCCGCTTAATCAAGTCATAGCGTACGGAATAATTACAGTTGGATTGCTTCAAAGGATGTTATGGTCTTACATGGATGAATGGAATGTATCAGTAATTTTTGATGAATTTTATGTAATTATATTCTCAACAGCTATATTATCATATTTTTATTACGCCAGAAACCCAAGGGGGCTGGCTTTAGCAACTAAATGGGGGTTTTTTTTCATTCTAATTACTTCTTTCACTACCCTCTTAGCTCTTTTCGTTGACCCTATGATCGTTCGTAATTCTGCAGGTGGTTATGGATTTACTTCATCAGAGGAGGTGTTTTACACCAGACTTGGGGTTGGTGGATATGGATTTGTTATGGGATTAGTTTGCTTAATTCCAATAATTATTTATTATATTAAATCAAGAAATTACGTTTTATTTCCTCGCAATGTTTGGGTAGGCATATTGCTTTTTTTGATACTTGTGATAATTCAAGCTCAAATTTTTGCAAATATTTTGGTCATGGGTTTGATAACAATCCTATCATTTGCAGGAAGCAGAAAAGTAAAACGTACTTATTTTTTACTAATCGTTCTAGCTCTTGTTTTTTTTGCAATTCCTACATATATCTATTCAGATGGGCTTCGATTGCTAAGTAGTCAATTCCCACAAGAATCTGAAATGTACTTCAAACTAAACGACTTTGCAAGTTTTATAGAAACCCCAGATACTGAGTCCACTGGAGCTGGCGCAAGGTCTGAAAGATACCCCATGCTTTTTGAAGCCTTTATTGATAGCCCTATATTTGGTGATGCTTCTTATCCCAGTAATCATTTTATTATCCCTGGTTCGCACTTGCATTGGATGAATCGTTTGACTCTTTGGGGTATTATTGGCTTCTCATTCTATATCTACATCTTGTATAGCATCTATAAGTTTACAGCAAGTCTGTTTAATAAAAGTTTTTTATTTTATTACAACTTATCGGTCTTAGCTTTTGTTTTACTTGGGTTAATGAAAGCAATTACTGGTCGCGAAACATGGCTAATGTTATTATTAATTGTACCCGGCATGTATTTTTGGCCCTTAACCTCAAATAAAGGTATTAATTAATCTTTAAAATGCAGCAAAAACGTAAAATTCTTTTTATTCATCATGCTACAGGATGGGGTGGCGCAACCTTAAGCATGATAAAAGCCATAGAAAGATTAGATCAGTCTAAATTTTCAGTTGAAGTCTTATTAATAAAGAATTCTGACATTAGTAAAATATTGCATGCTAAAGGTATAAAATATCATATAGCAAAAAACGAATTTTATAAAAAGTATTATAATTATTTTTCACATGCAAGCGGAGGCCATAAATGGTATCACTTATTTACATTGTTAGTTGTATCTGCTAGTTGGATATTATCTAGGTTTTATTTTTCAAGAATTGAACTTAAGAATATAGAATGTGACATAATTCACCTGAATTCTTCAGCGCTAACTGATTGGTTGTATGCTTCAAGTAAAAAAGCTACTACTATTATTCATTTTCGTGAAGCACTTGCTGATGGCTATCTTGGCATAAGAAAATCCTTTTTTAGAAAACAGGTAAAAAAATATGCCGATCATATAATTGCAATAAGCAAAGATAATGCTGCAAGACTGAATCTACCTGAAAAAACTACGGTTATATACAACTACACAGAAATTAAACCAGATATTGAAAACTTAAAAAATCAACCACAAAAAATGGTCTTATACGTAGGCGGTGCTCAGATAATAAAGGGATACTTTACAATGGTTGATGCACTTGATTATCTCAATGAAGACATTACTGTTTGCTTTTGCGGTTACTATCCCGATAAGTTAAGTTTTAATGTATATGATAAAATTTTCCTACATAGGCAGAACAATAAGATGATCGCTTCACTTGAAAAAATGCGAAAACATAAAAATGCCCGTATTATAGGTCTGATTGAAGATATATCTCCGTTTTTGTCGGATACTGATGCATTAATTTCTCCATTTTCGAAAGAACATTTTTCCAGACCTGTCATCGAAGCATTTGCCCATAAAAAACCTGCCATTGGATCCAATGTAGTTGGGATGGAAGAACTGATTGACAACAAAATAAATGGTTTGATAGTAGAAAAAGATAACCCAAAAGCACTAGCTGATGCAATAAACTATATTTGTACTCATCCAGTAGTCGCAAAAAAAATGGGTGACAATGGCTACCAAAAAGCCAAAGCTCTCTTTTCGCCTAAGAATGTAAAACAAATTGAGAAGGTATATGAATCCTTGGCAAATGATAACTAATTATAAATAGCTAGATGCTTTGATAGGCAGTAATAAACAAAATAGTAATGGTATTCTTGTTTACACAACAGGAGACTTTCCCTATGGCATGGCACCAGAAAGCCTTGTTAGGCAAATGACATTAGGATTTAAAAATCATAATGTTAGAGTAAAGGTTATCAGGTTAAGGGGCGAATCATACGGGCTTTATAATGATACAGAAATAGAAGTTTCAAATTTTCTTTTTAGTAAAGTAACCAAAAATGAATTGGCTAAATTTACAGAATTGATTGCTACAATACTATTGATACCGTTTTCTGTACTTAGAAATGTTTTGCATCATCGTTATAATACAGTCATCCTTTATGGTGTTGAATATTTTTATCAAATATTTCCCTTTTGGATAATCTGCAAATTCTTAAAAATAAAATTAATTCGCATAACAACTGATTATTACAGGGTTTCCACTGTGGTTCCGGTGTGGTGGAAAAAACCAAAACTATGGTTCTACAATTTTCAGTTTAAGCACTTCGACAGGTATTTGGATGGAATAATTAGCCTAAGTACATATATGGCTAACATGGCAATAGCTAATGGAGCAAAAGCCGAGAAGGTGTTGGTTATTCCTCACTTCATAGATGTACTTGGATTCTGTGAAGATATTGAACAAATTAAGCATAATGATAGGTTTCGTATAGGCTATTGCGGAACTGTTGTTGATTTAAATGGAGTGTTTGATTTGATAGAAGCTTTTTTGCTTGTACATTCGAGTTATCCCAATACTGAACTTTTCATTATTGGAAATCCAACTGGAAATAATCTCGATAGAATCAAGGCAATGACTGAAAATATCAAAGAGTCTGTTATAATATCCGGATTACTTTCTAAAAAAGAAGTACCAAAAGCATTACTTTCTTGCAATGTACTTGTAAATCCACGTAAATCAGGAATTTTTGCTGAAGCCGGATTCCCGACAAAGCTTGGTGAATACTTTGCAACATCCCTTCCTGTAATATCTACAAAAGTAGGAGATATTAAAAACTATTTTACTAATAAGAAAGAGCTGATTTTAATAAATCCGGATACACCTGTTGAAATTGCTGAATCCATCATTTGGCTTATGAAAAATTATGAAGAGGCAAAAATAATAGGAAAATCTGGTAACACATGGGCAATTGACAATCTCGATTACATGAAAAATACAAATAAAATCTTAAAGTTTGTTCAGCTATAAACCTTGATGAAACAATTTTTGAATTTAAACCAGGTCTATAGTATTAAGGAAGCTCTATTTAATTAAATCCATATAGGTATGTGCGGTATTTTTGGTTTTTTACTTAATAATCAAAGAGATTTAAATAGGGTCTGCTGAATAACCCGCATATCTTGTTCATGTGGTTAGTTCAACGTATATTTGCCGAAACATAAGCAAGGGAAAATGATTAAACAACGAAAAAAGCGTGCATCTGCACCTGATT
>JAQVZQ010000230.1 GCA_028708095.1 Dysgonamonadaceae bacterium | reverse complement strand
TATTTTTACGCTCCAATGTTATACCTTCAGTGACTAAAGAAAATTTGCTCTCAAAATCCCAGTTTTTTTTACATCATCAAAAACAAGTATATGGGTTTCACTACTTACAGTTTGATAAGGAAAGGATTTTCTATCATCAAATTGTTTACCATCCAGAATAGAAACATTTCTAACCTGGCTAATCCCTTGTACAAATAAACCCTTGCCCGACCCCCCTTCTGGATTGTCTGAAATTATTTCATCATTCAATATAACCGCTTTATTGTTTGTTTTATTTTTATAGGTGCTGATTAAATACCCTATTGTGTGTTCAAAAGGTTTTGGATCACCGTTACTAATATTTTTCACAAACTCCTTATAGTCATTGTCGGAGTTTGCACGTTTAAAATCCCTTTTTATTATTTGGTTTTCCCACACATAGCCATCTATGTCAATATAATCATGTAAGTTTATTTCATCCTTTGATACTTTTAAAATTCCATTGTTGTATGCAATATGCGAATATTTTGATGTATCCTCCAGCATTGCCAACTCTATTGAATCTAACATTGTTAAAAACTGCTCACTAAATAGGTTACTATAATTTGCACAATAATTCCAAACATCAATCTCTTTATTTTTCATCAAATAATTCAGAACAAAATCTTTTATTTTTTCAGGTGAAGTTTCCGTTACTTTGTTCTCAATTATCTTTACAAATGTAGGAGACTGGCTTTCGTTTATGTATGTTTTTTTGTAACCATTATTTTCAAGGAATATTTTAAAATGCAGTGGGTTTATCTTTATTTTCGTTTTGCTGTTTTTATCAACTTCAGTTTCCCAAAAATCTGCTTGCATTGCTTCGTCTCGAACTTCATCATAGTCTCTATCATTTAGTTTATACGTTTCCTTTATTTGCTCTTTACTTTTTATCCTTACATCCTTATTCAGTTGTTTTCTTTTTTTGTAGTCTTCGAAAAATCGTGATTTAAATTCTCTTTGTCGATAAGCGTTTCTAATGGTGTTCTTTGCTTCCTTATCTGTAAACCGACCTTTCACCACTTCGCTTAAAATATATGCTTCTGCTGTACTCTCACGTATTCCAAACTCGCAAAAAGTCCCCGCAATGTTGAAAATGTGAGTATTGCGCTCACCTTCTGAGAATGAAGTACCCCAATTCCATTTCATTATCCTTTCTATAATTTCGCTTTCGCTTTCAATAGGAGTATAACTAATATGCTGGTGCACATAAAACCCTTTGTCTTCTAACTTTGGACTGTAAACAGTAGCTTTAGGATTGTAGTATAAATTTGGATCGTAACTTTCGAAACATACCCTACTCACATCACTGTTTGATTTATCAAAATAAGTGTACTGAAACTCCTCTTCAAATGCTTTAAAATATTTTTCGTGTTCTAATATTGTGCATGGTGGAATTCTTACAACTGCTTTAAATCCGTTTCCACTCGGAGACCTAAATAAAAGTGCTACGTGTTTATTTTCTTTTATCTTTTCAAATTCAATCCCAACTTCATTGGTGGGTATCCCATCAAAGTCAGTAATCATGAGTCCTGAATGTTCTTTTAAACCGTTCTTATTGCGTTGCTCAAATACACCCGCAAAAATGATAGCTGGTAGCTTCTTCTTTAAATCATTTCGTTTCTCTTTGTCTTCTTCCTTTCGAATAGCTTCAATAAGGTTTTTTGATTTCCCTTCTTTTATCCGTTTTGCTGATTCAGCTAATGTTATTGTGAATGAGACATCAGTCTTAAATAAATTCTTGAATATGGTTATTTTCTTATCCATAATGGCAATATATATAAAAAGCAAAACCCCGAAAGAAAAATATTGCGTCTAACTTCAATACTTTCCTAACGAGGTTTTAAATTTTTTTTAGTTGCTTAGTGTTAGACGAGCAACTCTTATAAATACAAATATACAAAAACTAATTGAATATACAATCATAATATTATATGTTTTATAACTATGTTTTATAACACATTTTTTGTGTATTTATCTCTTTTGGTCGTACCGTTTTACTCGTTTTTTGCATTAGTCCTAAAAAATAGTCAGTTTCAAATGTTTAAATATCTAATACTAAAGGAGTTATATTTTTAGGTCGTACTGCGCTCTACTATTTCCCGAATAGTTACCCCCCCTACTAAAAAAAATAGAGGGGGTACAAAGGGGTATATAGAGCTTACGACCATAAGACCTAAAAGCATCAATTTTCATCATTTCCCTCCACTTTTTCCTCAAAAGTATATTTAAACACTGGGTTTCCGATAAATTCTTTAAACTTCTCAATGTCTGCAACCTTAATCTCGACTGCGATCGCCTTATTAGTTTCTGAATTTCGTATTTGTAAAATTGTTGTTTCCATGGTTATAATTTTTCCTTAGATTTAGACTTTTCAACTGGTAAAAAATCTCTAACGTTTAATCTCATGCGCCTGATTCTTAAGAAGTGCGAACTTGCAACACCGCCAAATTGCGCTTCAATTTCGTGTGCAACGTCCTGTGCGTTTGCATACTTCATTTTTTCTTGGCTCATGATTTCTGTTATCCATTCGATAAACTGCTCATCAAATATTCTTAAATATTTCTCATTTGGTAATTTTTTTGTTTCCATTGTTTTTTTAGTTTATAAATTTAATTTTCCAATTTGTCCTTTTGCAATCCATTCTTTAATTTTTGATTTCTCGATAAAGTTAAGTTCCCTCTCAAATTCAATTTCGTAAAATAAAACTTGATGATTATAAATCTCTTGCTGGACTGCATCAAATATTGAATTATCTTCTACATTTGATATTTCTATTTCACCGAATCCAATTTCGGCAAAATACCATTTTATCAACTCCTTTTTTATTTGATTTTCGTTCATTCCTTCGAAGTCAAAGTTTGATAAGTCAACTTCAAAATCTGTGTCTAATTGTATTTGTAATTTTAATTTGCTCATTGTTGTTTGTTAATTTATGCTAAAATGGTAACTCATCTTCAACTTCTCCGGGTGTTGGAATTGGCATTGGAGGAATAACCTCTGTTTTCGTGGATTCAGTTTCTAAATCTGACTCTGATTCTGATTTTGAAGCTGGGGTAGGTGCTTTAGTTTTTGTTGCCCAACCTTCAACTACTTCCTCTGCGCTTTCGGTCGGCTCAATATATTCTAAAACTTGCTCCACTCTATCTTTTATTGCAATTTTAGCATTTATAAAACCGCTATCGTTTAGCTTGAAGTCAATTAGTGCATCTAACTCTCCGAACGACTGAACCCTCTCAAATGTGAACTTTGAACAGTTTAAGCCAAAAGCATAGTTTACCTCACCCTTATATTCGTTTGGCTTGCAGAATCGCTCAATCTGATCAATACTTGCGCCGTCTTTTTTTAATTTTGATACTATTTTATCATAGATTTTTGAATCTGTGAACTTCACAAACAGACCTCTAATTTTATATTCGTTACCTGTTCTGGGTGAAACACCCTCTTTAATCGTTTTCTTTAAAATTGTTACTTTCATGATGTTTTTTATTTTAAAATTAATTCCTCTTGTGTCAATGTAAAATATAGGTTTTGAAGTTGGTGGACGTATTTGGGTTGCGCATCCATGATAGCCCATGATTTATAAAACACACGTCCATTCTTATAGTAATCATTGTTGTTGTCTACCAATAATATTGACATCCCTCCTTTATCATAATATTTCCTTTCGACCTCAAACCCAAAATCCAACAACCATTGTTCAGTCAGCGCAACTGGTTTAATATACTCCATAAACTGTGAATAAGTTTGATAATAGGTGTTCACCTTTTTATTTACATGCTCTAATTGAACACAATACTCAATCTTATTTGAAATTACTTGCTCCTGTATTCCTGTAACTCTTAATAAACTACCTTTGAGTTGTGGGTGATACTTTGGATTGTCAACTGTTACAATATTCCCGATTTTTAATTCTGTTACTTTCATAATGTTTTTTTGTTTTTATAATTTAAATAAATTCTTTACTCCATTTTTTGCACCAACAGAAACTGCGACCGTTGCATTCGGTATCCTACCTTTAATCATTTTTTTAGTGTAAGCATCTCCGCTCAATCTTTCGCTACCGTGAATTGTGATAATTTTCGGTTCTTTTGCTCCAACTTTTTTAATAAATCTGATTAAATCATTATCTGAAAAGTGTCGATCGCATCCTATTCTTTGCTCTTTTTCTGCTAAATGATAAAGATAATCATTGTAATTGCATTCGATTAAAAAATTCTCAACTTTGTGAAACTTCAATGCTTTAAAAATTGGCTGTAAACTTTTTTCTTCATATTCTAAGTCTGTTGCGAAGAATAAAAATCTATCGTCTTCTAAAAATTTAATCAAATACGCATAATTCAAAACGTCACCGTGAACTACTTCAAATCCAAATGCTTTAAAGTTATCGCTTTCAGCTCGTTGTTTCCATCTATGAACGGTACACATCATTTCGTATTGATTAGCATAAAATGAATGGTCGCCGTGCGAATGGCTTATTATAACCATTTCGGGTGCTGTTGTCGCTTCTCTATGCTTCATGTAGGTGTGTCTCGGTTCTCCTGCCTCGAGTATTATAGAGTTGCCCTTGCTATCGAGCAACTCATATAAATTTCCACTACTGCCTGTTGAAATACAATTAATCCGCATTTTTTTTAGTTTTTTAAAAATATTCTTCAACATCAGTAATTTCGCCTGTGCCAGTATCAACTTTTTCGGCTTTTTTATTTGCTTTTGCTTTAACAAAATCTTCGGGTAAATCTGCAATTTCTTTTTTTGCCTGCTCCAGCTTGTTCACTTTTTTCTCTTCAATTTTTTGGATAGGTTCGTTCACTTCAATATAATCATGATATTGAATTTCGTCAACTGAAAGAACAGATTTCAGTTCGTTTGAAATTTTCGGGATTTCTTTCATCAGGTTGCGCACTACTAACTTCTCATAGTGAACATTATTTGATGTTTGCTTATAATTCCCTGATTTAAATTGAGGACTGAAACTCGCACGCTCAATTATTTGCGCTAACGTCATGAATTTATCGTATTTTTCGCCTTCTGTTGTGATGAAACAAGCGTAATAACCTACCGTTGGCTTCTTGATGTCGTTTTCGCCCTCAAAATCAGTTGTGCCAGTCATCAGGTTTTCAGTGACTTTCACCCCCTCGTGAACTTCTGCTGTAAAAAATCTTTTGCAATTTGGAAGCTTCAAAATCTGTTGCTTCTCAAAATTGATGTCGAAAATTACCATCGCATCAAATTCACCTGTAGCTACTTTCTTCTCAACCCCTTTTTCTGTCGTTTTCTTATAAATTTCATAAGGTATAAATGATACTTCTTTTTTCGCGAAACTTGCTCCAGCTTCGGTTGCTTTAAAAATTGCGTTCAGCAAGGTGTTTTGTCTTGTTTTTGCTAATTTTTCTAGCATCTCATCATTTTGCGAAAATATCAAATCTGAAAATGTTTTGATAAATTCATTTTTAAATTCAGGATTATTTGAAAATCGTTCCGCTAAATGATTTTCTGCTAACTTCTTGTAATTCGTTTGCAATCCTAACACTGTGTTTACTTGCAAATCGGTTGTTTTGTTGGTTTCTTTTTTTGTTGTCATTTTGTTTTGTTTTTATTTAATTATTAATTCTTTTGAT
>JAQVZQ010000229.1 GCA_028708095.1 Dysgonamonadaceae bacterium | reverse complement strand
TCATCAACTCTAAACACTAATCGTTTCTTCATAAATATTCCTCCATCTTTATACCATAATTATATCGAATTAAAATCACCTTCTTTTGCAGGAAGTGTAGTTTCATTCATCCAAAATATGACGTAAAATTGTAACGATTGTATCAAAAATGCATATTTATCATCAATATTTCTTATTGAACATATAAAAAGCCTTTTTATAGGGCTTTCTAATCTTGAATAATAATTGACTACTGTATACTTAATTTCAAAGTTTATTAAATAAAGGAATATAGGAGTGTATGCTACTTTAAGATTTCTTATTAAATTCCTTCAAAGCATTATTTAACTGAATATTATATGTTTGATTATATCAACAATTTTATCAAAAGATGGTATCCCTTTAAACAGCATTGATTGAATATCAATGTAATCTTTTTGAAATATTGCTATCGCATCTTCACTATGAGCCGGTTTAAGCCTACCTTCATATAGTTCATCATAATTCGCCCGTTTACTTGAGTAGAATTTCTTTGTAAACTTCTTTTAGAACTTCTAAAATCTATGCTGGTAATTCTTTTACATCAGCAATTAATTCCTCTTGTATAGAATTTTTATAGAACTTTCCTATTATTACTATATCCTTACTAGTGATTTTGCTTTCACCCATTGATTTTATCTTTTGAATCATGATAGATAGGTTTCTTGAATACTCAGTTATATATCAATTGCTTGTATGTTTAAATACAATTTTCTGTTTCTATTTTCATAATTACGGTATGGACCATCGCTAATATAAATATAGTCATTAGAAACTTTCGTTGACAAACCCGTTAAGTTTAAAACATGGAAACCACTAGGACAGGTTGTCCAGGAAAATCTATCCGCAATTTTGTTTGCCAATTGATCAATACTTGGGTAACTATACTCTTACAACAGTTCACTAAAGTATGGAATTGTATAATAACCATCAATAAGTCTTGTCAGAGCTTTTCTAATGGATGTATTGGTACCAAATTCGTTAAAATCACTATTTATATAAATAGTTTCTATTGGTGAATTACTCATAATTTTGAATATTTTGCTTTGTAATGACTCCATCATCTTTGACCTTATTGTCACAATTTTTATATACTTTTCGTGAGAAAATATCAGCAGAATATATTAATAATCTTATCTTCTTTCGGTTATTTAAAGAATGGATTATTTTAGTAAGCTGTATGTATCTTAATCAAAGCCAATACAAAAAAACTCCCACAAAAGTGAGAGTTTGCAAACTTGATAATCAAATTGATTAACGTTTTGATAATTCCTAAACCTTTATAGAGAGGATATAATGGGTATTTTGTTGCTTTGTGATACTTTATAAATGTCTTATTAAAACTACGAATCATGATAAAGTTACTATATAGTATTGGCTGCTTGTTTCAATTTATCAAAAAGTTCAATAATTTTACTCTCCAATTCTTTATCTAAATTTGCTACTTCTAGTTCTACTTCTTTTTTATCATATAAAAACTCTACTAACTCAATGTATGAAAAATCTCTCTCTTTTTCTCCATCAGATATTTTGGTTACTATTTCATCATTTTCGTTTCTAATAATTATTTTCATTATTATCATCCTCTCTGAATTTCTTTAAATTATATTTTTTAACCCTCTTTTTTACCGAAGCTTTTCCACCATCAGTAATTTCAACAATATGGTCAATAATACTCTTGTTATCTAGGTCTCCTTCCAACGAGCTAGATCGTATAGTTATTAGTCCATCCCTATTCTTGCAAAAAATTATATTCTGAGCATCAGCAAGCATCGGAATTGTTGCATTGTGTGATATTATCAGTATTTGACGTTTGTTTTTGCTCTTCTTTATAGATTCTACCAAGCCATAGTTAATATAGTTAGTTGCTAAATTGTCTTCAGGTTGATCAATAAATATAGGAGCGACATCGTCTTCATAGCCAAGCACGATATCAAGAATTACTGATGTTCTCCACCCTGGACTTAAACTATTAAAATCTCTACCCTCTCTGTCAATGATTCTGTATTTCTTCACATTTTCCTCTGATATTTTAGAGTAAAGTTTACTTTGGAATTCGTTGTAATCCTTAACTTTCGGATTTCTTTCAGAGAAGTTTTTAGAGAATAAACTTTCAGGGACAATATCATCAAAACTTTTAATTATTCTTGGAGTTTTCAGTAAATAGTTCAATGAATTAAGGAAAACTTCCTTGTTTAACTTAAACTTATTTTCAATGAATAAAGTATGTCCATGAGACTTTATCTCGTCAGTTTTGTAGTCAAAAGAAAACTTACTAATTGCGGATAAACTATTATCAAATCTCTTTAATGCCGCAGCATATTTTCTAATAATTGTTATAAGTGTTTCTCTGCTTTTCTTTCTATCTAGCTCTGATTGTTTTCCTTCAGCCTCTTTACTATCAAATTGTGTTTTATAAAAATCAATTTCTGTGAGGATTTTTTTTGACAGTAGCAATTTTTTGTTTGCAATTCCTAATTCTTCTTTTATTTTTGAAATCCATTCAGTGATATCTTTCATGAATGGATTACTTTTTGAAAGTTCGCTAATTTCATCAAGAGTTTTATAAAATCTAGTTAAATCCTGACTATCAATTTTTAAACTATCTTCTTCAGAACTAGTTGGTTTTATTTTTTCGAATGGATTATCATCAAGAGAATCAATCGCAACTAAACGAGGAAATGCTGGAATTTTACTTAAGTTGTCTTGTAAAGACTCTATTTCTGAAACAGCAGCAATTAAAATATTTATCTCTGCTTTAAGTTCAAGAAGAGTCTGATCGGCTCTTTTATCTAGTTCTTCATTCCCACTAAAAGTATTCTTGATAATATCAATTTTATCGATACCTTCCTCATACTTTTCGTCTATTACCTTGGTAATATAGTTTTGTGAAATATAATGAGGTTTATAACTAGCAGGATTATCTACATTAAGATCCTTAACATCAAATTTTGAATAACTACTTTCTTCAGTTTCAAAAGTGTCGTACATTTTTTTGTACAAAGAATCCATAAATAATGTTTTACCACTTGATGAACCACCTATAATTACATTCAATCCTTGAGTCAGTTTAACATCAATATCAAGAAATTGATTTTTTAGTATAACACTTTTAATATGTTCTGTATCAAATATTGGCTTTTCATTTTGGTATATTAATCTAGAGCTTTCGGATAATGCAAGCCTTAGCCCGGAGAAAGTTGCTTCTGATATCAACCAAGTTGGAACAAAACTCTCAGTATTATCAACTTTTGTACTAGGATATATATTTGGATTGTAATTGTCTGAACATGTAATTAAGTTAATAAAACTCAATATTCCTAATTTCTTAAAATACATTTGTGTACGCTCTAAACCTTTATTACTGCGTGAAGTAAAACCATCAAACTGGTTGTAATAAATATTTCTCTCAATTATCGTGTCAAATTTTCTATCTTCAGGTATTGTTTTATCAAATGTTCTATGGGATTGTCCTCCGTGTGGCAACATTAAATAGTCAAAAGTATCAAAAGCTTTTGCAATATCCTCTAGATATGGTATATCATCACTAGGTACAACCATTTTCTTAGGGTATAACGAATCTAAAATTGAATTTATTTCGTCAACGTGATCCATAATTTCATTCTTAGTTAAATCAAAATAAATATGACAATGATATGGATCTTCTGTTTCAAAATTCCTAATATGAAGTTCAACCCCAAGCAAAATTGAAATATCAGAATGATTTTCAATAATTTTTCTATAAACTTCTTTATTTATTGTATTGTGATCAGTAATAGATATTAATATGACATCGTGTTTTGAATACTCTCTCATCTTAGAAATTAACATATCAACATTATAATTATCATTCAATATGTCTGCATTCTCAGAAGTATGAATATGTAAATCGGTAAAGACAACATTCATTCTAGTTCCTCGTTTCTTCTTCAAAAGTCTTTGTTATTAGTTCATCAATAGTTCCTTCTTTCGCATACGGAATAGTAACAACCTGTACAAAGTTCTTTCTACTAACACTCTCGTCTAAATTTCCAAAAATAAAGTTAATAGCAATTCTATAAATAATTTCACTAGGAGCGAAACCATACACTTGATTTTCAAGAATGTGCTTTATTCGAGAATCATCATTTGGAAACTCCTTTTTCAGTTCCTCACTATTATATAAACGTTTTACAATTTCAGTAATATACAGACCCGATTTCATATATAAGTCGATAAAGGTCTTACTAGAATCATCATATATATTTGGATTTTCGTCTTCTAAAGTTTGAACCATTTTCTCTACAACATTCTTTGGTGTAAATATTTGATTAGTTTTTTGAGGAGGAATATAGTCAAAAATATCTTCGTCTAAATCTTCAAAGTAATTAGCTAATTCTTCTTTCTTCTTAAGGAATTCTAATACAGATTGATTGAAGACTGTTTCGTCAAACAGATTTCCTTTATAATGTTGAACTTCCCCATTTTCTTCATAA
Source organism: Dysgonamonadaceae bacterium (assembly GCA_028708095.1). GTDB lineage: Bacteria > Bacteroidota > Bacteroidia > Bacteroidales > Dysgonomonadaceae > UBA2632. Next base: position 1,167 of record JAQVZQ010000229.1, on the reverse strand, counting down.
TCTCCACCATCACGTAAGAATACAAACTGATCGATTGAAATTCCTGTAACTTCTTCAAAAACATCATTAGGAACATATGAATCAAATTTGTTTAGTGTTAAATTTTCATCTCCATAAGCCATTATAAAACTTGGAATCGTCCTAGAAAAACCCCTTAGTCGTGATCGAACATCCTCTTCTACAGCAGTTTTCTTTTGATTCTCTTTTCTCACTTCTTGTTCTTTTATCACATCAACTTTAACCGTTTCGATTGTCTCAGTTAATTCCTTCTCTAGTTGATTTTGAAAAGTATTGGTTGCTGCTTGTAAAGAGGATTTCCACTCAACACGAATTTTTTCAACTTCTGTATCACTTTGTGCATTTTGAAGTCTTACATTAAAATCTCTTTCAATATGTGCTTTTTGAATATTAAAATCAGTCGCTGCTTTTTTAACCGTTGCTTCTACTTCTGTAGTTAGCTTGTTTTCTACTTTTTTCGCACCAACATTAGTTAAACTATACTCATTTTTCACACTTGTGATAGTATCAGAAAAACTGGAAGTAATAGCAGTGCTGATTTCCTTAGCAAATGCATCAACGGAGACAAAATCTCCTTCTTCAATACCAACAAAAGGCATTATACCTTCTACATCATATATTTTTTCGCCAAATATTGCGCTACTCTTGTTTATAATCAGTTCGTCACTAACTGTTGCATTGCCTTCTACGTCAACTTTAACATCTTTCAAATCTACTTTTCTGTTAGGTTCTTTTACTTTACCTTGAGATTCCGGCTTTAACTTATCTAAAATGTTAAGTGCAACTTGTGGCGCTGAAAATATCCCTGATATATTCGCAAACAATAAGTTGCTCATAAAACCACGCCTAACTACTTCGGCCGCTTTTAGAGTTCTAGGAATTGTCAAGACATCATTAACATCTAACTCCTTCATAACTCCATTTTGATCTTCACCAATTATTGGAAAGAAGTTTAATAATCTTCTGATATTCTCTTTTCGATCTTCCGTTGTGCCACCGCCAGTAGTCGTTGAAGTATTTAAATTATTCGCAAATTGATCAAATATAACCAGGGTACGTTCTGGAGCAAAATCAAAAACATAGGCATTTTGTTTTTGATAAACAATACTTTTTCCATCAATTGTTTCTTCCCATTCATATGGGTTTTGA
>JAQVZQ010000228.1 GCA_028708095.1 Dysgonamonadaceae bacterium | reverse complement strand
GTGTGCCAAAGGTGGATAAAATTTATTAAAGAGAGATTGAGGCGGGCTATAACACAAGGTACAGCTTAGCCTCCTTTTTTATTTAAGCTGTAAGTAACGGAGGCCACGCCGTACCCCCGTCCGTTGGGCAAAATTGTAAGAGAGACAACCACATACATAATTAAAATTCAATACTATGTTAAAAGACAGACTTGAAAACTATAAGAAAATTGAAAAACTCAGAAACTCAAAATTACTTGTTTATATTACAGGTGATAGACCAGGTTTTGAGACTCAAATTCATCCTGAAATATTGGATTATTTTATTAACCATCTTGACAACTTAAAAAAAGAGAAGAAAATAACTCTACTCCTATACACAAGAGGCGGTAATACTTTAGCAGCATGGAGTCTGACGAATTTAATCCGACAATTTTGTGATGAATTTGAAGTTTTAATCCCGTCTAAAGCACATAGTTCTGGGACATTAATTTCGTTAGGAGCAAATACGATAATTATGACCAAGCAGGCTACCTTAGGCCCAATTGACCCAAGTTTAAATAGCCCCTTAAATCCTCAAAATCCTCAAGTTCCCAATAATCCACAAGCAAGATTACCTGTTAGTGTTGAATCAATAAAAGGATATTTTGAGCTTGCAAAGAAGGATTTGCAAATAAAAGATACTCAAAGCATTGCCAATATTTTAATTGGATTATCGAATCAAGTTCATCCATTGGTACTAGGAGATGTATATAGGTCAAGAACTCAAATTCAAATGTTGGCAAGAAAATTACTTTCAAAACAGATTAAAGATAAAAAGAGCATAGATAAAATCATAGCCTTTTTATGCAGTGATTCTGGTAGTCATGATTATACAATTTATCGTCGCGAAGCTAAAGAAGAATTAGGATTAAACATAGAAAAACCTGATGATGATTTTTATCAGCTAATAAAAGATACATTTACAAGCATTCAAAATGAATTAGAACTTAAAAAGGCATTTGACCCAAATATGATTTTAGGAACAAATAGTCAAATGAATTATAGTTGTAGAAGGGCTTTGATTGAAAGCATTGCGGGAGGAACAGATGTTTTCGTAAGTGAGGGAACACTATTACGAAATAATCAAATTATTCCTCAAGGCCCAAATTTGCCACCTATTCAGCGAGTTGTAATTGAAGACCAAAGAAAATTTGAAGGTTGGAAACATGAATAATTTTATATAATTTTGCAACGTATGGACACTTTAGTAAGAAATACAAGATTTGATAACTTAGTGAATTACACTTGTAGTTCTAATAGTAGTATTTCACCTAGTATTATCGTTAATTCCTCTGATTTAAACTCCCAAGCTAATCTCATAAAGAACAACTTGTTCGTAGAGTATCATGTACTTACTGATGATTCTAATAGAGTAGTTGATTCTCCAAAGATTATTGATACTCCTGAATTGACAGAAGAATAAACAACTTTGCCCAACATCGTATATAAAACATTTGGCAGTCAGTGGTTTATCGAACGTTTCAGCTCGTATTGAAATTACCTGTAGCTTGACAGGAAAGTGCTTCGAAATGCCAAACGTTTCATATACGCGACCGTTGTGCTTCATGCAAAGAAACGATACAGCTAAAATGAAATATTGATAATCCAACGCACAAATAGCACATTTACAAGCCCAGCCCATAGGCAATAACTTCAGCTTGTAAAAGAGCTATTTTTTGCCAACACACAGATAAAAGCTATGTATGTAAAAAAATTAGAAATTGAAAACTACAGGAATTTTAAAAACTTCTCAATTGACTTAAAACCATTAACATTAGTCATTGGAGAAAACAACGTTGGTAAATCAAATCTACTAGATTCGTTAGGACTTATATTTAGCCAAGAAGTATCATTCTTTAAAAAGAGGACTCTTGAAATATCAGATTTCAACTATGATTGCATTATTGCCTTAAAAAAGAAAATCTTAAATACTGCTATACCAGTTGAAGATATTGAGTACCCAATAATAAAAATTACGGCAACTCTTACTGATTGGAATCTTGACCAAGAATCAGTTATTTCAGAGTGGTATAGCAATGAAGAATACTCAGAAGCAAAATTGACCTATATTTTTTCTCCAACATCGACATTTAATAAATCTGAAGAAATTCAAGGGCAACGCGATTTTATTCAAAACTACAAAGAGGAAATTACAGAAGAGAAATTTAATGCGCTTAATGAAAAGGAAATTTTAGATTTAATAAACTTTCCGACTTCACGGTATCATTATTCAATCATTGGAGGAAATCAGAATGATGCTCAAGCAAATATTTATCATCTAAACCAACTTAAATTTGAATTATTAGATGCTTTAAGAGATGCAAAAAGTGAATTAACAGCAAGTCATAATAATAAGTTACTTTTTAGGGTTTTAAATTCTAAAGATGAAAATGAGTATCAGGATTTAAAAACGCAATTAGTCGGTCTACAGGATGCAATTGAAAATAATGATGCAATAAAATCAATTAAAAAAGGGATTTCAGAGCAATTAGAGAAAATATCGTTAAAAACCGATAATTCTCAGAATATTGTTGACCTAATATTTTCAATTCCAAACATTGAAGACCTCTTAAAAAAGCTGAGTTTAATATATGGTGAAGACCCCGTAAAAATTGAAAGAAATGGAACAGGAAGAAATAACTTATTGTTTATCTCTTTGATTCTATCGTTTATTGAAGACCCTAAAAAAGCTCGAACATCTTTTTTCAGAATTGTTGGAATTGAAGAACCTGAATCGCATTTACACGCAAACCTTCAAAATCATTTAGCAAATAATATAGAGCTATTAATTAAGGAGCCTGATAGTGATAATTACAGGAAGGATATTCAACTTATACTTACTTCTCATTCAAATCATATTTCCACCAAAATTGATTTTGATAATACTGTTGTTCTTTTCTTTAAAAACAATTCTTTAACTCCTCATTATATTTTGTCTGGTTTTGAGGCAGATGCTCCAAGTACTAAAATGGTAAGGTATTTACATAAATATCTTGATGCGGAAAATATAAACCTATTTTACTCAAGGAAAATTGTTCTAGTTGAAGGTATTTCAGAAAAACTTCTTTTTCCAATATTCTTTAAAATACAAACAAGTCAAACAGTTGATGAAGCGAGCTGTAGTATTGTTAATGTAAATGGTTTAGCATTTAAAAACTTCTTAGAAATTATTCGAAATGGTTATCATACCAAATGCCTTGTTTTAACTGATAGTGACACTAATACAAAGGCAGAAGATAGAGCCGAAAATTTGGCTAATGAATATGATGAAGTTGATGAGATTGAAATTAAAATCAGTTCTGAATCGACATTTGAAAAGGACGTTGTTTTATCTAATAATTCAGGTGCCGGCAAAAATATATTATTAGAAGTAATCAAAATTGTTAGACCAGTTGCTGGCAAAGAATATGCAGATAATTTAGGTGAAAATGATATTGATGTAGAGGACTTTTTTGGCTTGATTGAGAAGTTTAAATCTGACTTTGCTTATCAGCTAATGATAAGCCTTGAAAAAAAATCAGAAGGTTTCACAATTCCAGATTATATATCAGAAGGTATAACATTTTTAACCATGTAATATGTCTAAACCAAAACTAATAATTGCAGGACCAGGTGCTGGGAAGACATATGGGATGGTAAATGAAATTATTTCATCATTGAGTGAGTTATCTCCTGCCAGATATATGGTTGTCATAACTTATACAAACTCAGCAACTGATAATATTAAAAACAGGTTAGCCAAGAGAATTCAGATTCCTAAAAACCTATTTATAGGTACAATGCATTCTTTTTTAAATAAGTTTATCGTTATACCATTTTCATCGTTTCATAATAATGAGATTAGCGGTGAAAAACTTTTTATCCAGTGCCAAACAGATGACATATTTCAAAAAGCTACAAAAGGCAAAAAAGTAGATTACAAAGCTGCAAACTTCATTAAAAAGAAACTTAAGACAAAAATGAATTCAAATGGTTATATTACTTATGACCAGACTGTTTCAATTGCCAAAGAGTGCATGGGGAATAAAGATATTAGAAGAATAATTTCTAATCGAATTCAATTTTTATTTGTTGATGAATTTCAAGATACAAGTAATAGTATTTATTCCATTATAGACAATATTAGAAAAGAGAAAAAGACTAAAATATATTGTGTTGGAGACCCTGAGCAGCATATACAAAGCTTTGATTCAGGAATAAAAACATTTGCGAATATACCTATTTTGAAATGTGCAAAAAGTTCACAATTCGAAGTTGTCTTGAACAAAAAGAATCACAGAGCAAGTCAAGGGATTACAAGCTTTATAAACAATTTCAATGGTCGCCAATTTGGAGATGAAGTTTTTGAACAAGAGAGTCAATCGGAAGAAGAGAGCGAAAAAGTTAGATTTATATCTGATTTTGGAAATATAACTCAAATGATTCCTAAATTTTTCGGGCTATGCGATGAGTTGTTAATTGATAATACAGAACGTTGTTTGATTGCGAAAAAGAATGATGTCGTTAATAGAATATCAGCTTCCTTAAATCACAATATTATCACACCTAAGAAAAGTGGAAATTTAAGTCCAATCAAGGAAATTAAGGCAACACTTTTAGCATCTTTAGACATGAATCATACGGAGTTCTGCCAAAAATATAATGTGGATGAATACGGTATTACAAAATACAGCATACAAATATTTAAAGCTATTAGAACAGGTGTAATAACTAATGAAAATACCTTTGGTAATTTCGTTCAAAATGAATTGGGGCTTAAGCTTGCTTCTGCAGTTCCTTTCAAGATTAATAACCTAAGGATTAATATGTCACCTGATAAAATTGATGATGCAGTTATTGTATCAAATATTCATAATTATAAAGGATTAGAATCAGACGCTGTATTTGCTATTGCAAAAACTCAAGACGAATTAAAATTATGGCTTGAGACAAACTTTGATACGAGAGATTTGTATAGGGATAAAGAAACAACAGATTATCCACGTTTAGGTTATGTAGCATTCAGTAGAGCAAGAAAACTACTTTGTATAGGATGCTTAGAGCAAATTGATGATTTAACAATTCAAAAATTGGAGGATTTTGATGTTGAAATTATCTAGCCCACGCTTCTCATTCAAGCACATTTGTAAGTCACACGTGCAATCACACCGCCAAAACTTACAAAAGAGCTTGCCTGTCCACCACACTGGAGAGGCATCTGGAATAAAGCACGAAAGCACAACACGCAATATACGTAAGCCGGGCGGTGTGGGTATTTTTAAGTTTTGTACATTTACTCAAAATTGCAACGGTTTGACAGGTTGGAGCTTCGAAATCCCGGCCTCCGCATATTGCAATCCGTTATCGCTCAGTGTAAAAAACGAAACCGAACAAAAAAACAGAGATTAAGAAATGACAAGCCAACGCACAAAACAGCACATTTACAAGCCCCACCGCACAAGCCAAAACTACGGCTTGCAAAAGAGCTGTTTTCTTGCCAACGCTCGGACTGCTCAACAGACAGAAATATAGTATGACGAAATTCAATGAAGATTCAAGAGTGAAAATACCTGCCATTCTGCATTTGTGTAGACTGGGTTACAAGTACCTTTCACTGAAAGACGCTGTTTGGGACACCGACACAAACATATTTACTAACATTTTTAAAGAAT
>JAQVZQ010000227.1 GCA_028708095.1 Dysgonamonadaceae bacterium | reverse complement strand
CTACTGCATACATTGGTGCTCCCTTTGTGACTCTATTGGTTACTATGCGTGCTAATTTAGCTACTTGAGCTCGGTGGTTTAATAATGAAAAGTTCATAATAATAATTTTTAATTTGTTTGTCTATCAATTATCTACAAGCTAATGTACTATATCTTTTCATAACATCAAAATGCTTACCGCACTTTTAACATGAATAGTTTATGTTTTTAGGCTTGTTTAACGGTAGAGTAGGGGAGTATAAAGCAAAAAAAGCACCCCAGTCTCACGACTGTAGTGCTATACTTAATTATGAAAAAAGGTTTTATCTTAAAAATACAATTACAATAATTAGCAGAATTATTCCTGCAACTAATCCATATATAAAAGAATTCAGACTGAATGAAGGGATTGATTTACTTCTTAATTCTTTTATTTCATTTCGTAAAGATTCTACTGTATATTCTAAATTTGTATTCCTTTGTGTTACGCTGTTAATCTCTTTCTTATATTCCAGAATGATATTCTCTTGCTCTTTGATTGTGTTCTCTAATTTGCTTTTGCTTATGGTTATAACTTCAGAAGATATTGGATATTTGCCATCCATTACAGTGCCGCTTGTGTCGTAGTTTATTTCATGTTGTTGTGTCTCATTAAGTAGAGTTGTATTCTCCTCTCTAAGTCGATCTGTAGTAGTTTTGAGACGATCTATCTCTTGCCATTGGTGCGCAATTACTTCTTTTAGAGTTAAAATTGCTGTGCTATCAATCTCTGTAATGTATCGATCATGAATTACCTGTTTTGGTTTACATGATGCAAATGAAAGAATGAGTAGGAGGAGGATATATTTTTTCATGGCTTTATAGAGTATCTAATTCTGTTTTTATTCAAAAGTCTTTCAATTTCTTCTGTGTTGTCAGTATCTATATACCACATACCGTTAGCAAACGAAGTAACTTTTCTGAGATACTCATTACTGTCTCTAAGGTCTTCAAATTTACGTGCATCAAATAAGCTTATCGATAATTTCATTTTGCTTTATGTTTTTTGTATGCTTTCTCCATTGATATGTTGTAAGGCTCACGTCCGTATTTTTTAGCAATATTCATATATCCTGAGCCATTGTAATAAGTGGCCACTAAGTGCCAATTCTTATTTTTAAGTGCAGAAATTAACCTGTTATCAGTTCTTATAAATTCAGCCATCTGAAAGATTTGTCTATCCTCGCCTTTCTTTGCATCATTCCACATGTCGCCAACTGTACGATATCCTAATCGTTTGTAGTGAAACCCCATGACCTGACCAAGTCCTATTGAGGTGCTTTCCATTGCTGCATTAGCATCAAGTCTATAAGCATCATTAAACGCTTGCCATTCTTTACTCTGGACATCGACTTTATTTAAGCTCCATAGTCCAGATGGAGCGTATGGTGCTTTTCTTTTAAACCAAACTGGCTCAAATTGAATAATCAATTTTCCATCCGGATTAAAACCTTTACCACCACTTTCTACTTCTACAAATGAAGCAAGTGCTTCTGGCTCTACTCCAATTCTGCAAGCTTCGCTTTTTATTGCAAGTAATTGTATCTTATTCATACTGCTTTAATTTGTTTTCTAAGTAAATAAAACGATTTCGGTCTTTTGTTTAAGATTCCTCTTCTTCATCGTTTGACAATCCTTTCTTTAATTTATCCTTTAAATTTTTTATTGCCACAGAATCAGAAGAGCTTTTATATGTTCCTGTTGGAGGTACACGAAGCGTACAACCTTTAATCGTACAGATTGAGCCTTCCGCAAATTCTTTACGCTCAATTTGCTTCTCTGTAATCTCAACAAGAATAAGCATCTTACTTCTCATGTCTATAATAGATCGACCCTGTTTGTTAAGTCTGGATTTGTACTCTTCCATCTTTTGCCCGATTTCTCGATCTCTGACAATTCGATCTCTTAGATCATCTTGAACCTCTTTCAATGCATACATAGCCTGCTTGGCTACTTCAATATCCTTTTCATCTGCTATAAGGTTCTCTACACGTGAACGTGGCTTATAATAAACTATACTCCATAGAACTGTGGCAAGAGATGTACCGCCAAATACAATTCCTATTATTCCCATCCAATCCATATTACAACTGCTTTTATACAAAGATAATAAATGTGTTCAATAAACACGCTTTAAAATATAGTATGTTAGTATTTCTTTTCTATTATATTTATTCCTACATTTGAATAAACTAAATAAAACCTATATGATATGAAAAAGATTATTTATTCTCTTATTGTGTTATTCGCACTTGTTAGTTGCGAAAAAGAAGCTGAAAAAGTAAAACCTGTATGGGATTCAACTGCTACAATCACTATCAGGCCTGCAAAAGGTGTGAAAACAAGAACAGTTGTTGGAGGTCTTGCTGCTATTGAGATTGTGGAGAAAGCAACCTCTATACATTATACATCGCATTATGTAGATAACAAGTATGATGCAAGTGCTAAAACGTTTTCTCGTGCTTTTAATGCAGATATGAAAGACTTTGAAATTCCTGCATTGAAAATGCTTGCAATCGATGTTATCTCAGCAGAAGGAGACTACTATCGAGACTTAACTAATGCAACTGATTTTTACATTGTAGAAGTTGATGACCCAAATAATAGAATAGATACATTAGCCTTTGTTCCAGATGAAGTAATCAGCAGTGCTCGCCCTCTTATAGAAGAAGCTTTCAACAATCAAAACTACGATGAAGTTTATCGATTGTTCGATGAAGCTTTTACTTTCTTGCCAATAGAATAAATAAACATTTCAAAAAGATTACAAAGCCTCTCTCTTGAGGCTTTTTTATTTAGTAATTATTCCCTATTACAGTATAATCAAATGCACCAGAACCTTGCACTTCAAAATAAGTACTTGTTTTAATTGTTACCCTGAAAGCAGATGTTGATGTGTGAGGTGTTATTTGAACTGTATAACTGTTATGGCTTAAATCTTTTAATGGAACTCTAAAGCCACCTGTGATAGTTGATGCTCCATAAGGTGATAGTTTTGCACCCCATCCGTTATTTTGATTGCCATTTGAAGTTACACTCGCACTCGCCAACACCCCAGGCATATTGGTTTTTCCTCTAATATCCAGTCCTCTGCTTTCAGTATAATAAAAGTGAAGAAAAGAATAGTAGAACATCATTCCATCTAATCCGTATTGTTGCCTTTTTACTCCTGCAAGTGAAGCATCCCACGCCAATGAAAAAGACGTAGATGATCCACTTGCCGTGGATATGTCACCTAACCTTGACACCTCTAACTTAAACGTGTATATGCCTTTACCCGATATATTAAAAGTGTGCTCATTGAAGTCTCTTGTCTCACTATCATAGTGGTAATCATCCCCTAAAAAAAATACGGATGATGTCCAAAGAGTTCTAACACTCACACTACCTCTATATAACACTAACTTCACGTCTATAAAAGAACTCCTGCCAAACTGGTCACTCCTCCCGCTCCCTGAAATGGTAAGACTCATTGGACCAATAGTCATAGTTCCATCAGTCTGCGTGACGTTGGCACTCCCCGGCAAAGTTATGGAAGTGGATGTGCTTCCTGAACCGATATTAACACTTCCAGCAGAATATGCACCCGCTATTAAATCATCAATAGATGGCAAATTTTCAATGGAAAAAACCAGTCTCGCAATTCCAGTTGTAGGATCGATCATCACAATTCTACCAGATTCTTCAATAATGAAGTCTCCAATTTTCGCAGCACCATTGTGCAGCATCGTTATTTTAGCAAGTTGTAGATACTGTGCGGAATAGTTGTACTGATCATCACCAGTGCCTGCTGGCGTTTCCTTGCTCATTGCAGACAGAAAAGAAATAAGCCTGAAAGCTTTTTCATATTCACCACCCGCCCAAAATGCAGGATTGTCTCGTAACGCTCCCTGAATTCCACTTATCCCTGCGGTATTTATGGTAGAGTTCGCTTCTCTAAGAAGCATCATTACCGTATTTATAAGACCGCCATCTATTGTTGTACCGAATTTGTCAGTAACGGCCGCCGATTCATTTATCTTGGCAATAATGGCAGGATCAGCAAATGCGTCGTCGCCATCTTTACCCTCCACAACCAGCCGCTCGACAGTAGAGCTGCTTGTCCCGTCTGTATAAAAAATATCGTCGCGCATCCAAAGAAAATATCCCGCCGGGCGAGCGCCAAGAGCGGCAATAGTCCATTGCCACCCGGGACTATTAACCACGGTGGTGTTGCTCGATGAATAAGTAAATGCATTTTTTATTTCCGAAATGCCGCGCGGATCCTTCCCGACAATTACGCGCGGAGTAGTGGTTGAATAAGTATTATCGGTATATGTTATTTTCTCATACCGCCACAAATATTGTGACTCCGTTTTTGATGGTATAACACCCTCGTAGAAGTATATTGGCAAAATTGACGGGTGGTTGCTCACGCCGTAAAAATCCACGGTTGAAACTATTCCAACACCGTCCTCACCTTTTCCAATTGGCATGGCGTCGCTCCACTCACCGTCGGCGCCATTTTTTTGGCGCATATACTTATCGTTAATATTATATACATCATGCCAACTAGAGCCATTAACAGAATACTGAAGGTATAACTTCACCTTCTCAATATCCTCTAGCTCATTGTTTGAATTTAAAAACTTAATCTTACCACCAATCTCTCCACCTGCTAAATCAAAATATGTTTTCCCGTCAGCCGAAATAATTTTATCGGTTGTTATCCTGCCCGGTAATATCTCCGTAAAACCATAAAGAGTAACGAATGACCTCTCTCCTTCAAACTCACTATTTAAAATGCCTACAAGAAGATGGTTATATCCTGCAACACTTTCTATCTTAATTGGTGCTTCGCTCAATAAAAACGTGCCTGAATTAGTCTCCTTGCTAACTTTTGCGTATAAGTAGTATGGCTTATCTGGCTGATCTAATACTGGAGAATCATATTTTGATATATCCCAGAATTTATATTCAGTTGCACTATGAGTTTCTTTTATGGTATTAATACCTAAAGTCATGTGCTGGATGATTCCACTATTTGCAGTTAGTATTTTTGTTTCTGCATCAAAATTAATAATATGACTAACTTGCGTAGGATTAGTTTTATTATTTACAAATCTAAACTGCAAGCTTTCATCTCCAACCAACAACTGCATTGTTTGAACAAAAATAGGATTGATCCCTTTGTCAAAGTTTAGAAATGAATTTTCAAGAAGAGACATTGTTTCTTTCGCATCTCTAAATCTACGTTTTGTATATTGAAGGACACCTTTCGTCCTCTCTTCATTAATTACTTCCTCTCCTTCAATCTCTTTGATTGTTGAAGTAAAACTTTTACCTGAAATGCTGTTGGATAATTCAATAATAGGAGAGTAAGGAGAAGTCAAGAACTCTTTCATTCCTGTTATTCTGATCAATACTCCTTCCTCTGCAAATTGAGTATCAGTAAAATTGATATATCCTCCTAAAATTAATTTACCACCAATTATAAGCCAATTCTCTTTTGCCCATAAACCTTGTAACTCTCCTGTAAATGTAAACTTTTGATCCTCGTTCTCATAAAGATACCTTGCAGCTTCTCTGAACATGTCCCACGAAGCGCCTGTTTTTGTTTCATTGTCTGAAATATAGGCATCTGGTAACATTATACCATAGACTGCATAAGTATCATTC
>JAQVZQ010000016.1 GCA_028708095.1 Dysgonamonadaceae bacterium | reverse complement strand
AAGCGTTCGCCTGACCCTAATGTTACGGTGCCTCTTGTAGGATCCATTTGTTTACTCAAAACACGGAGAAAGGTTGATTTACCAGCTCCATTAGCTCCGATTATGCCATAGCAATTCCCAGGTGTGAATTTTAAGTTGACATCCTGAAAAAGAACTTTTTTCCCGAACTGAACGCCCAGATTACTTACTGTTATCATTATTAATAGTGTTATTTAGTCTTTGTAAGAAAGCGGCAAATACTGCATTACTCTTGTTTTTAATATAGTCATTTACTTTAGTATAATGACTTTGTCTTCTTCCTCCTTGCAAGGCATAGTCAAAGCGAGCTTTGACTTTACTCTTGCTTCGTTCGTTAGTTCCTTGATTTCAAAAGCATCTAAAGCCTTTTCTTTGCCATTTTTTCATCAAAGACTTAGGAAGCAATCATTTTCTAGCATACATTATTTGCAAATCAAAGCGCAAAGGTAGAAAAATATATGTAAACTCTTTTAAAAGGATGAAGGCTATTAAGTCAACTGTAGTCATTGAAAATGTTACAACACAATTTTTTATTTCTACAGGTTTATACATTTACGTTGCACACATATATCCATTTAATTGTATAAGTTCTCACTTTATCGTCACTCTAAAAACCTCTATATTGCAAAAATTCTCACTTTTGTGCATCACACAAGTCATTCTCTTAACATGCATTGGATTTTAGAGCTACAGAACAGATTGTATTGAAGTAGTTAGTTTTCTTCTTTAAAAAGGTATCAGTTGTTATTTTTCAATTTCAATTTAATCAAAGACTCATTTTATAATCGAAAAACATATAATTCCTCCAGTGTAGAGTAAATATAAATGTAAGTTGAATGAAGGAAATAATTGGGTATAAAAAAATATACTCTATTTTAAATAATATTTCTTTGATTGAATAAATAATTTTCTTAGATTTGAGGAGTATAAGAATTACTTCAAGTTTATAATGCTTATGAAGTTAATCCCAGATAAAAAGGATCTAGCTTAGATACCCTTTATTTATTTTATAACGGCTTGATTTTAAATAATTGAATGTGTGGATTATTGTGGAGAATATCGGACTCGAACCGATTACCTTTTGACTGCCAGTCAAACGCTCTAGCCAGATGAGCTAATCCCCCATTTCTCTAGTTATCTTCGGCAAAGATAGAAAATATGTTTATATTAGCAATTAAATAATCCCATTATTAAACTAACAACTCTATAAACAATGATTTCATTAAATACAACATTCCATGTAGAAGATGAGATACATCTTGACTTTTTGGCTTATATAAAGCAAACTTATATTTATAATGCTTTATTAGATGAATATGTTCGTAGTGCTAGATTATGTAAAATACATTCACATAGAAAGGAAGAAGGACACTCTTATTCTGTGCAATTTAGATTTAATAATTTAGATGAATTAGAGATATGGGATAAAGTTGAGGGTAAAAAGCACAATGAGAAACTGTTGTTAGAGTTTAATAACAAGATAGCTGGATTCTCCACCTTGTTAGAAGAGATAAAACTTTAAATGCAAAAAGAACGTATAATAATGGGTATTGATCCTGGAACTCAAATAATGGGATACGGAATACTTAAAGTCTTAAACAATAAGCCTCAATTAGAAGCGATGGGTGTGTTAGAATTAAATAAATTCGAAAATCATTATCTTCGTTTAGCAAGGATTTACGAACGCACTATCTCTCTTATAGAACAATATTTGCCAGATGAGTTGGCTATTGAAGCTCCATTTTACGGAAAAAATGTTCAAAGTATGTTGAAGCTAGGTAGGGCTCAAGGTGTGGCGATGGCTGCGGCAATTTCGAGAGATATACCGATAAGTGAATATGCACCTTTAAAAATTAAAATGTCTATTACAGGGAATGGTCGTGCAGCTAAGGAACAAGTTGCTTTCATGCTGCAGAAAATTCTGAAAATTCCAAATGAAAATATGTTGCCACAACTTGATGCATCTGATGGATTAGCTGCTGCATTATGTCATTTTTATCAATCAGATAAGGATTTTGGAAATGCCAAGTATTCAAGTTGGAAAGATTTTGCAAATAAGAATCCTGATAAAATATCAAAGTGAGTTTTTTTTAATTGATTTCTTATTTTACATGTTTAAAAATATAGCTGTTTTGTTTTTTTTCGATTAATGTTTTTTTAACTTTGCTTTATGGATGAGATAGCGTTACATATTGATTTTTTATTACATAGTAATGACTGTGTAATTATACCTGGTCTTGGTGGTTTTGTGGTGAATGTTGCAAAAGTGGAACGTAACGGTTTATGGGGAATAGATATACCAACATGTGAATTAATATTTAATTATAAGCTAACATACAATGACGGATTGCTTGCTGAATCTTTAATGAAAACAAATGATATTAGTTATGAATCGGCAATAAAAAAAATAAAATCAGCTTGTGATGAGTTAAATAGATTATTGTTGAAAGGAGATGAAGTTGAATGGGAGAATTTGGGAGTATTTAAAGGAGTTAATGAAAATAAACCTGTTTTTTTACCTAATAAACTGTATATACGACCACAGTATTATGGTTTATCAAACGCACGTTTAAAACCTCTCTCTTTAATCTCTACAAATTCAAATAACAAAAACTCTATTCCTGTAAAATATTTTATGCAATATATCTCTAGTGGTATTGCTATAGCTATATTATTCTTTTTTATTGTGGTTTCTTATAATAATAACAATTCTCCCAAGAGCCAACAAGCAGAAATTGTTTCAAAGTCATTAATCTTTAATACAAATAAGTCGAAATCTTTATCTCAAAAAGCACAAAATTTATCGAATGTTCAAAACAAAAGAGCAAATACAGATTTGGAAAAAGTGGAAAACCAACCTGCTCATGCAGCTACTGATATTGAAAACACGATGCTGCAATCTAAATCTGTAAAAAACTATTATATCATAGTAGGCGTTTTTGAAGTTTCAGATCTGGCAGAAAAGACTTTGAATTCACTCAAGAATAAAGGTTTCAATACTGCTTCTATACTTAAAAGATATGGGAGGTTAGATGTTTATTCCGCATCATTTGATGATAAAAAAGAAGCACAAAAATTTTTGATGAAATTTAAAGAAGAAAACCCAAGGTATAAAGATGCTTGGTTATCTTATTATTAATATAGAATGTAAATCTAATATTCAATTTATTTATATTCCGAATTTTAGAAGTGTTATGTTTAATTTTATACAAAGCAATATGAAAAAATATTTTCCTTTCCTTTTGTTTCTTTTCATTTTACTATCATGTAAAAGTAGTCCTCAGTCAGAAGAACTAAAGACATTGTCTGGGCTAAATAAAAGCAATTTCGAAACTGAAATCAATGGTAAACAGGTACATCTGTATATATTGAAAAACAACTCAGATATGGAGGTTTGCATTACTAATTATGGTGGAAGAATTGTGTCTGTAATGGTGCCCGATAAGGAGGGGGAAATGCAAGATGTGGTTCTAGGGTTCGATTCCATTTTTGATTACATAAATACACCAAATAATTTTGGGGCGACTATTGGAAGATATGGAAATAGAATTGGCGAAGGAGTAATTAATGTAGCAGGTGTAGATTATCAACTACCACAAAACAATTTCAACCATACATTGCATGGTGGTGACAATGGATTTGACATACGGGTTTTTGATGCTTTTCAATTAGATGATCAAACAATAGAATTGACATATTTATCTGAAGATGGAGAAGAAGGATTCCCAGGTGAATTATCAGTGAAAGTTACTATGAAACTCACAGATGATAATGCAATTGATATTCAATATACAGCAGAAACAAATAAAGAAACTGTAGTTAATTTGACCAATCATTCATACTTTAATTTGAGCGGAGATCCGAAAAATACAGTTTTAGATCATCTGTTGACAATTAATGCGGATGAGTTTACTCCCATCGATTCTACTTTTATGACAACTGGTGAAATTTTAAATGTAGAAGGAACTGATATGGATTTTAGAACGCCAACCTTAATAGGAGAACGTATAAATAATTATGATTATGATCAATTGAAAAATGCTGATGGTTACGATCATAATTGGGTATTGAATACCAATGGAGATATTTCTAAAGTTGCGGCAACAGTATATAATCCATCTACTGGTATAGAACTAACTGTTTATACAACAGAACCAGGAATTCAAATCTATACAGGTAATTTTTTGGATGGAACAGCGAAAGGAAAAAAAGGAATCAATTACGATAAAAGAACAGCTATTTGTCTTGAAACACAAAAATATCCTGACTCTCCAAATAAGAAGGATTGGCCATCTCCCTATTTAAAACCTGATGAAACTTATACTAGTAGATGTATTTATAAGTTTTCGGTTAAAAATAACAGCAATTGATCAAAAGAGATATAATAGGATAAATAA
Organism: Dysgonamonadaceae bacterium; assembly: GCA_028708095.1. Classification (GTDB taxonomy): domain Bacteria; phylum Bacteroidota; class Bacteroidia; order Bacteroidales; family Dysgonomonadaceae; genus UBA2632. The sequence continues at coordinate 19,150 of JAQVZQ010000016.1, read as the reverse complement.
AAAAGGCTTTCGAAAGAGAGCCTTTTTTTATTCTTACATATCAAGAGTGTTTTATTAATTAAAAATGATTCTCCAGATATACTTTCAAAATTTTAACGATGTAAGAATGTATTAATTTGTAATTTTACAAAACAGATTGTGTTCAACTACGTGATAAAGTACAAATAATGGAAGATTTATCAATTCAAATAGAAACAAATTTCGTTAGTTTACATAAGAGGCTTTACTTATTTCTTCGCGAAACAATGTCAATAAAGGAAGTGAGTTATTTGTCTGTTGTGGTAAGACAAGAAAACGCTGTGTTTGCATCAAAAGTAAGCCTAAATCAGCTGTTGTCTTCTCTTAAAACTGCTATTGTCACTGTTGAAGAAATTGGCTTGAAACAAGCTACAGTCTGTTCTATTTTATTGTTTGATGCTGTTCGTGCAAATTATATATCACTGGATAAAGTGAAGGTCTTCTTTGGAGAAGAAATAGAAGTAATTATTCAAGGACTTCTCAAAGTTTATGAATTAGAATCAAAAAAGACAGATGATAAGTCTGATAACTATGTTAAACTAATTCTATCATTTATTGAAGATATTAGGGTGATATTTATAGTCCTATCCATGAGGGTGCAACAAATGAGAGAGGCCAAAGAATTAGATGAAAAGTCACGCTTTGACATTGGTGTTGAAACTCTTTTTTTATATGCACCGTTAGCACATCGGATGGGTTTATATAATCTGAAATCTGAATTAGAGGACTTATCATTAAAATATACAGATAGAGAGGCTTATAATTATGTTGCTTCAAAATTAAACGAAACCAAACGCTCGCGCGACCAATACATTAAAGAGTTTATTGAGCCGGTTCAAAAAGAACTACAAAAGACAAATTTAAAGTTTGAATTGAAAGGACGAACAAAATCAATATATTCTATTTTAAACAAGCTAAAAAAACAGCAAATTGAGTTTGATAGTATATATGATTTATTTGCTATTCGTGTTATCTTGGATTCCGATGTTGAACATGAGAAAGCTGATTGTTGGCAAGTTTATTCTGTTATAACAGATATGTATCAACCTAACCCAAAAAGGTTAAAAGATTGGCTTTCAATTCCAAAAACAAATGGGTATGAATCACTTCATATAACAGTAATGGGTCCAGAGTCTAAGTGGGTCGAAGTTCAAATACGCACAAGGAGAATGAATGATATTGCTGAGCGTGGACTGGCAGCTCATTGGAAATACAAAGGATTGAAAGCTGAGTCATCATTTGAAGAGTGGTTGAATACTTTGCGTGAATCATTAGAAAACAGGGATACTGATGGAGAAAATAAACTTGAAGATTTTAAATTAAACTTATACGATGACGAGATTTTTGTTTTCACTCCAAAAGGTGATTTAAAAAAATTGCCTAAAGGAGCTACGGTTCTTGATTTTGCATTTTCAATTCATTCAAAAGTTGGTTCTACATGCGTTTCTGGCAAAGTAAATGGCAAAAACGTACCTATAAAATACCAACTTAAAAGTGGAGAACAAATTGAGATAAACACCTCTCCTAGCCAATCGCCCAAGAGAGACTGGTTGAGCTTTGTAGTTACTTCAAAAGCGCGTTCGAAAATAAGGCAATTATTAAAAGAAGAAGCAGGCAAGGAGATAGATTTCGCTAAAGAAATGCTATTGCGAAGAATGAAGAATCGTAAAATTGATTATAACGAATCAATACTTATGCAATTAATAAAAAAACTTCGTTATAAGACTGTTACTGATTTCTACATTGACATTGCTGCTGAAAAGATTGACATAAACAATCTAATTGATAAATACCTTGAATTAGAGAAGAAAGAATCTGAAGGTTATGATCTTACTCTTGATACTAGTGCAGATAAATTTAAACTGCCAGAATTAAAAGAAGATACACATTCGCAAGATGAGCTTGTAATAGATCAGAATCTTAAAGGGATTGATTATAGATTAGCTAAATGTTGTAATCCTATTTTTGGAGACAAAATTTTCGGTTTTATCTCTTCGCAAGGGATTAAAATTCATAGAATGAATTGCCCTAATGCTCATGATTTATTCACGCGATACGGTTATCGTGTTTTAACTGCAAGATGGACTGGACAAAGTTCGACTTCATCAAGCTATACTACAGTTTTGAGCGTTATTGGAAACGATCATATTCATATCGTGTCTAATCTTATGTCTATTATATCTAAAGAAGAAGGGGTACAGTTACGCTCTATAAATATCGATTCAGATGACGGATTGTTTAAAGGCACCATAAGTGTTGCGATTGCTAATACTTCTGCTTTGGATATTTTAATGAAGAAATTGAAAGAAGTAAAAGGTGTAAAACAGATAACACGTTTGAATTAACTATTCGTAGTTTATATTGAATAATTCTTTGGTATTATGGTTTTGTTGGTAATAGTTGAAAAAGTTTCACTTAGGTAAAAATTCAAGTAAGTTACGAACATAGCTACGTTTAAAATCTTCGGGTTTCACTATTTCATCATTCCACTTTATTAAATCAATGTCAATAATTACCTTTCCTTTAGCTTTATGTTCTGGATGGCGGCCCATTTCTATCTCTATTGACTTAAGAGAAAGAACTAATTCGTTTTTATTCATATTAGTTTCAAAATAAGCCAATGTATTTAAAAACGATCGTTTATAAATTGCACCATATGGATTACTTTCAGCTGTTTCAGTAAATTGAGTACCCTTAAAGTTTAACTGTAGTTTATTAATAGCCCGATTCAAATTGAGAAGCGCATTTGTATTAGATCCTATACACAGTAAAACTTTATTCATAAAATAGGTTTATTGTGCAAATATAATTAGATTTTTTAATTATATATGTGTTTACACTTTTCATTTAAAAAACAACTATCTTTGTTTTAAATAAATCGATTATGATGAAAACGACTAAGTTTTTAGCAACCTTGTTTTTAGTGCTTATTTCTGTGACATCTTATGCTCAGAAAACAAAACCACTTTTTTACAAAATCAATATTAAAAAAAATATTGGGAGCACTACATGGGTATATCTTCAAAACGGATTACATTCAGCGGTTGAAATGGAAGCCGATTATGTTATACTTCACATGAACACTTATGGTGGTAATGTATTGGAAGCAGACTCTATGCGTACAGCTGTGCTCAATTCACCCATACCTGTTATTGCATTTATAGATAATAACGCAGCTTCGGCTGGTGCTCTAATATCAATTGCTTGCGATAGCATATATATGCGATCAAGTGCAAATATGGGCGCAGCTACTGTAGTGTCTGGTGATGGAGAACAAGCACCTGATAAATATCAATCTTACATGAGGGGTATTATGCGTGCGACAGCTGAGTCGCAGGGTAGAGATACAACTATATTGAACAACGATACAATAGTGAAGTGGAAGCGTGATCCTAAAATTGCAGAAGCAATGGTCGATGAACGTGTTGTTATTCCTGGTATTGCAGATTCTACTCAAGTTTTGACACTCACCGCAAATCAAGCGGTAGACTTAAATTATTGTGAAGGTATTGCAGAAAATATAGATGAAATTGTTTATAAATATATGGGTATTGAAGAATATACTTTGGAGGTATATAATTCTACTTTCTATGATGAAATAAAAGGATTTCTCACCAACTCAGTTGTTCAGGCTTTTCTGATAATGATAATTATTGGGGGTATTTATTTTGAATTAAAAACTCCAGGTATGGGTTTTCCAACTGCTATTGCTATTACAGCTGCAATTCTATATTTTACTCCGTTGTATTTACAGGGATATGCTCAAAGTTGGGAAATACTAATTTTTGTTGTTGGGCTAATCCTTATTGTTTTTGAGATATTCGTTATTCCTGGTTTTGGTGTTACTGGTGTAAGCGGTATATTTTTTGTAGTAACAGGTTTGTTTTTAGCACTAATAGGAAATATCAGATTCAATTTTGACGATATACCTGTTTATCAATTCAATCAAGCGATATTAACCGTTATTGCCGGATTAGGCTTTGGAGTAGGATTAATTATTTATCTATCAAGTAGAATAGGGAAACGAGGTGCATTTAGAAAAGTTGCCTTAGAAGCTAATCAAGAAGGATACTTTTCCGTTTCTATGACACCGAGTATTCTCGTTGGTGAAACGGGTATTGCCGCTACTGTTTTGCGACCCTCTGGAAAAGTTTTAATTGAAGGAGAGTATTATGATGCAGTATCAGATAAAGGATTCATCGAGAAAGGTGAAAAAATTATCGTGAAAAAATACGGAAGCTCTCAATTGTATGTAGTTAAAGTAAAAGAATAGGAGTTCCTCGATGAATCTAATTAGATTTATGAAAATTACACTATTATGAAATTTGTTGCGATTATACCTGCACGATTTGCATCAACTCGTTTTCCAGGTAAACCATTGGCTGATATGAATGGGAAGCCCATGATTCAAAGAGTTTATGAACAAGTAACGAAATCAGTTGCTGATGCATACATTGCAACGGACGATGAGCGAATATATAAAGCAGTTGAAAGTTTTGGTGGAAATGTCGTAATGACATCTAGTCTTCATCCAAGTGGTACTGATAGATGTAAAGAAGCATACAATAAAATAGAGGAAAGCTATGACGTAGTGCTCAACATTCAAGGAGATGAACCATTTATTTTGCCAAAACAAATTGATTTACTTAAAGCATGCTTTGTTGATTCTGAGATAGAAATAGCAACACTTGTAAAACCATTCGACCCTAAAGATGGTATAGATGTATTAAGAAATCCATCAAGTCCCAAAGTAGTAATATCTGAAAATTATGAAGCAATATATTTTAGCCGATCCATTATTCCTTTTTTGCGTGATATTGATCAGAAAGATTGGATGAATCATCATGTTTTTTACAAACATATTGGGATTTATGGTTATAGAACGGATGTATTAAACAGAATAACACAATTGCCAATAGGAAGTTTAGAGAAAGCTGAATCTCTTGAGCAGTTGAGATGGATTGAAAATGGATTTAAAATTAAAGTTGGTGTAACTTCCTACGAAACATTTGGTATAGATACACCTGAAGATTTAAAGATAGCATTAATGAATATGGATGAAAATAGTGATAAAGATTAAAGCAGTTTCATTTTTAATAAAAAAGCTTCGATTGAAAAATCGAAGCTTTTTTATTTCTACTTTTTTAAATCTCTAGCTTTCTAGACCTTCCAATTCTTCGCCATAAGCCGTTTTCTTTGCATATAAAAAAATGAAGTAAGGAACCACTAAGAGAGCAATCATCCAAATAATGTTTCCAGTCTTTGTGTTTTTTAAATTATTTACAAAAATGTGACCCAAGAAACCTTCAATAACTATCAACAAACCAATCAATAAATTAGTATTTGTAGTATTACTTAGTAAAAATGGAATAACTAAAAATAGTACGCCGATAATCATGACTAGCACTCCGATGTATTTAGCAAATTCTTTCATATGTATATTTATTATTATGATTTTAATTTCGTAACACAAATAAACACAAAATTCAAGAGATAAAGAAATTATTCAAGAGAAAAAAATACAATATTGAGAAAAAAGACATTTTAGAGAAAAATCGTTGCCCAATTGAAGGATTAATCTTTTTAAATGGGTAATTTTGTGTTTAAACATATTTATACCTAAATCTCTATTTAGTATGAAGCGAATTTTTGTTTTCTTGTATCAGTGGATCATTCTAACTCCAATTTTTACGGTACTCACTATCATAACTACAAGTATAATGATCATTTTTTCATCAATATTTGGAAATAAATTTTGGGGCTACTATCCTCCTAAATGGTGGGCTCGATTAACTTGCTGGCTCGCTCTGTGCAGAGTGAAATCTAGTGGCCACGAAAATTTGGATAGAAACACATCATACGTATTTATTGCAAATCATCAAGGAGCATTCGATATTTTTCTTGTCTATGGATTTTTAAATCAAAACATAAAATGGGTACAGAAGGCAAGTCTCCGTAAAGTGCCCTTTGCAGGGAAAGCTTCCGAGATTGCAGGACATGTTTTTGTAGATAATACTAGTATAGCTTCACGAAGAGATACAATTATTAAAGCAAAAAAAGAAATAGTAGGTGGTGTATCTATGATGATGTTTCCAGAAGGGGCAAGAACAAAAAACGGTAAACTTTCACCATTCAGACGAGGCGCATACAGAATTGCAATGGATATGAAGTTGCCAATAGTACCCATTACAATAAATGGTCCATTTGATGTTTTAAAAGTTAATACTTTAAGATTAAATCCTGGCAAACTGGAATTAATCATCCATAAACCAATTTCAACAAATAACTTGGAGCATAAAGATTTGCGCAATCTAATAGATCAAACAAGAGATATAATTCATTCAAGATTATGGGAGAAGTATAAATAGTAATATAACTAGCTTTTGTTTTTTGAAATAAAAGAGGTTTGCTTTATTATAAAGAATAGATAAAAGGAGTTGTGCAGTATCCATTTCTGGTAAAATATGGTGTGTCTGTAAAAAAGGAAAGGTTGTCTCACGACAACCAATCTTCATTGTTAACCTTAAATCTAATACCATGAAAAACACAATGCAAATATACACTTCTCATTTGAATTATACAAGCTATCAAGTGATAAAGTCTAGTGATTAACTTGTATTACATGTTTGTGGTTCATTTTTTTATTATTTATAATGAAAAATGATCGAATGAAATCAGTTATTGTTTTGTTTCGCCACACTTCAAATAACTAATCATAAATCTTTGAGGCAATAAAATTAATCCATCCCCAATTTATTTTATACCATCTGCGTGTTGCATGTTGTTTACCTCCAAACTGAAGTATGAATCGTGTCTTTCCTGCTTTTTCATGTAGGTATCCAGAGTCCATAAAATCAAAAAATTTAAAACCTTTTTCTTCTGCATAGCTCATGGCATACCAAATCGTATAAATGGTAGGATAGAGGGTCTTATATGTTTTAGTTTTGCCCCAATAATATAGGCTATATGCATTTTTATTTTGATGTAATCCAATCACAATACCTCCAATGACTTTTTCTTGGTATTTTGTTAAAAATATTTTCCCCTTATTTTGCAAAATAAAAGAATCGAAAAAATTCTGGAAGTACGTATATGGAGGGAAACGATGAGAAAACTTCCAACTAATGTTTTTATCAATCATTTTATAAAAAGCAACAAGCTCATCATTCGTTGTTAACTCTTCTATGTAAACGCCTTTTCTCTTTGCTTTATTTACTTGGTTTTTCCGTGATCTAGATAGTTGGTTCCAAATTTTACGTTTACGTTGTAGTGAGTTCTTGATATTTATCCACTTAATTGAAAAAAAACTATTATCTCTAAATGCTTTATAACCAAATATGGGGTCCCCTAAGTTGCGTACTTCTACGTAAAGCACTCGTGATTTCACTTCTTTCATCAAAGTGTTTAATAAATGGCCAAATATTTCTTCCTCGGCTAAATCAGATTTGTAAAAAGCAGGTTTTTGAGATACATAACATCGTCGAAATACAGCTGCATCTAAAATTTTATTTATTCTCATTATATGAGCAAAAAGCGATGCAGTTGGTTCATCGTTCTCAAAGCAGATGATCATTAAAGGAGTATAATATGTTATATCCTTATACAAATCAAAGGTGTTTGTATTGTGAAAGAAGCTTATATCATCAAGATAGGGTAGGTCTTCTTTTTTATAATATACTTTTAACTTATAGTTCATATCAATCAAGCATATACAAATATAAAGATTATTTACGAATAGTTCATTCTAATTCATCCAATTATATATTTTGAAGAAAACATTGGTTGTGAAATATTGGATTTCGATTAATCCAACTTGCATCTATGAGTAGTTAATTGCTCGATTAATTGCAGTGTGTCTGTTTAGAAACTCAGATTTGGGCACTACATATTTTCGTTTAATAAATGAATAGTTTTTATAGGCAAGCGCATTATAAATTTCTAAACTTGAGTATTGGGCTGATCTCCTGATTTAAATAGTTTGATGAAAAGAGTTTTGTCCTGTTGTTGTGATAATCTTTTGAGTGTTGGTTACTCTAGCTTTATCATAACAGGATTACAAGGTCTAAAAAGACGATACGATTTAATATTAGACAAACAAAATACTGATAAACTAACAGTGATTTGACCCAAAAGCATGCGATATAATAAATGCAGAATTCGTAAAGTCATTGAAGGATTCAGAAGGATGACAGGGAAATAAAAACTGATGGAAAAAGATGGCAATATTTTACACTCAAACATATTAGCGTATCCTTCTTGAAGCAGAAGTTGCGAGAGAAACCTATAGAGGAATTAAGCAAGTGCAATAATGTTGAAGCAATAATTTTCCAAATGGCTTTTCATTGTTTCAATAGCAAGAATTGCTTTCGTGGTCTTGCCAAACACAAAGATCTTTTTTTAAAAAGAGGTTACAAGAGTGACTCATAAATTAAAACGGAATAACTTTCTTGCTTTCCGAAGAGACTCGATTATTCTTTCAATCATTTCACCACAATCAATCTTTCCCCTTTCTTCACAAACTTTCCAAAGGAGGTTACTTGCAATCCTTCTTTGGCTAATAACAATTTTACTTCTGAGATGGCTGAAGGTGTAACAGCAATCATCAAACCACCGCTTGTTTGTGGGTCACACAGTATAAACTTATCTTCATTTGAACGGAGTTCCACTTTATCGCCATAGCTATCCCAATTGCGGTAAGTTCCTCCAGGAATACAACCTTGCTCTATATACACTTGCACTTTTGGTAACAATGGAATCTTATCCAACATTATTTCTGCAGATAAGTTGCTTCCTTCGCACATTTCGACCAAATGTCCCAACAATCCAAAGCCAGTAACATCTGTCATTGCTTTTATGCCCGATATCTTTGATAACTTGCTGCCAATTATATTGAGTTGCATCATAGCATTGGGTGCAAAGTCAGCATCTTCCTCTTTCAATTTTCCCTGCTTTTGTGCGGTGCTCAAAACACCTACACCCAAAGGCTTTGTTATAAATAATTGGCACCCTTCTTCGGCAGTATCATTTCGTTTTAAGTCCTTGATATCAACCCGACCCGTTACTGCCAACCCAAAGATAGGTTCAGGACTATCGATACTATGCCCTCCAGCCAATGAAATACCTGCTTCGGCACACATGCTTCGCCCACCTTCTAAAACCTGTTGTGCCACCTCTGGGGCTAGTTTATCTAATGGCCAGCCCAATATGGCTATTGCCAAAAGAGGCTCTCCTCCCATAGCATACACATCGCTAATGGCATTGGCGGCGGCAATACGCCCAAACGAAAAAGGATCGTCGACAATGGGCATAAAGAAATCGGTGGTGCTGATAATAGCTGTGCCATCGCCTAAATCGTATACTGCTGCATCGTCTCTGCTATCATTCCCCACCAATAGGTGAGGGTGATTTCCTTTTGATAATTCTGTATGTAGAATTGTACTTAATGTTTGTGGCGAAATTTTGCATCCACAACCTGCACCATGACTATATTGAGTGAGTTTTATATTATCCATCTATTTTACTAATTCTAATAATTGTTTTGCATTTTCAGCATGATTAACTGTGTCTAGAGGAATGCGTTGCACCATTTTTGGTTCTCTATTGCTCACTCCTGTGAGGTAGGCTTTGTCATAGTATTGCAGTGTAATCATTGCTACTTTGTAGTAATCGCGGGCCTCTAAAGCTTCCAAAGCTTCTTTTACGTTTTGCCCTCCTAAACGTTTTGCTATGTCATTAATAGCTTTGGCTAAATGGTGGGGATCGAAGCTTGCATATTCTGTTACTAAAAACTTAGCTCGCTCTTCCTTCGGTATATCGATAAAGTATAACTGGCTGGATCGCATTTGCGCATAAAGAGCTTTGGGTATTTGCACACAACCAATTCGAGCGCTTTCATCTTCCACCCACAAGGGTTGTTGGCTATCTAAATGACGCCAATATTCAAAGAATTTGTTTTCGAAATACTGTGAAGAAGGTTGGGGTTTCTCTCCTAATGATCCAAAAGCCGAACCTTTGTGATGTGCCAAGCCTTCTAAATCGACTACTTGCTCTCCTAAACGTTTTAATTCTTCTAATATAAATGTTTTTCCACTTCCCGTGAAGCCTCCCAAGACATTGAACTTAATTTTTTGTTCAAAAAAATCTAACACATAATTTCGAAAGGCTTTATATCCTCCCTCAATAACATACACTTCTTCGAAACCATTGTCATGCAAATGCTCTGCAAACGAATGACTGCGCATACCACCTCTCCAGCAATGTACAGCAATAGCTCCTTCTTTGGCGATCGTAGCACTTTCTTCGAGAAACCATTGCAACTTTGGCGTTACATATTCATAACCCAACTCTACAGCCTTTTCTTTTGTCTTCTTCTTGTAAACTGTACCTACAGCTGCTCGTTCATCATCAGAGAATAATGGGATATTGACAGCTCCCACAATGTGTCCTTGTTCGAACTCTCCAGGAGAACGCACATCTATCAAAGGTATGCGTGGTGCTTTCTTATAGTATTCTTTTATTGATATTTCATATAACATGCGTGCAAAGGTAGAGAAAATCAGTTCAACATGATTTAAACGATAGGCATAATTAAAATATTTTTTCGTTTCATTCCACACAACATTTCATTTTTTACTTTATTGATAGAAGTAAAGTAAGAGGAGATGAAATACAATAGAAATTGCAAAGTCGTAAACTAACTTATTGGGTTGATAAAATGCAAAGAGCAAAACGTAATGACAAGTTGTGACATGTCCTCCTAATACAAATAAAAAAAACCGTTTACATCAAAAAGATATAAACGGTTTTTATTATTAGAATTGTTGTCCCACTAGGATTCGAACCTGGACTGACTGAACCAAAATCAGATGTGCTACCATTACACCATGGGACAATCCTTATGTGCTTCGTGAAAAGCAGTGCAAAAATATAACAACCTTTGCAATTGTGCAAATATTTTACAAAGTATTATTCAGCAATTAGTAAAAAGTAATTCTTCTTACCTCGCTGTGCAAGTATGTATTTGTTGGATATCAGAGAATTGCTGTCAATAACTTCATCGAAAGTATTAACTTTTTCTTTGTTAATCATTACTCCGCCCGATTGAACTAATTTACGCATTTCGCCTTTTGAAGGGAAAACTTGAGAATCTTCGGTAAATAGATCAACTGCTTTGATGCCTTGTGATAGTTTTTCTTTAGAAATAACGAATTGTGGCACACCTTCAAAAATTTGAAGTAATGTTTCCTCGTCAATCTTTCTTAATGCATCTGCTGTAGAGTTTCCGAAAAGAATGCCTGATGCCTCAATTGCTGCATCCAACTCTTCGCATGAGTGTACCATTGTGGTTACTTCCTCAGCAAGTCTTTTCTGTAAAGTGCGCAAATGGGGAGCAGCCGTTTGATCTGCTATTAATGCATCTATTTCTTCTTTAGAAAGTGCTGTGAATATTCTAATATATTTTATTGCATCATCGTCGCTCACGTTCAACCAAAATTGATAGAATTTATAAGGAGAAGTGTAACGACTATCCAACCAAACATTTCCTGATTCAGTTTTTCCAAACTTACCACCATCAGCTTTTGTGATTAGCGGACAAACCAATGCAAAGGCTTCCCCACCTGTTTTTCTTCTGATAAGTTCTGAACCAGTGGTAATATTTCCCCATTGGTCAGACCCTCCCATTTGTAATCGGCAATTCTTTTCTCTGTAGAGATGCAAGAAGTCATATCCTTGCAATAGTTGGTATGAAAATTCAGTAAAAGACATTCCTTCTTTCGATTCGGAGCTCAATCTTTTCTTTACCGAATCTTTTGCCATCATATAGTTAACCGTTAGGTGCTTCCCAATGTCTCTAATGAAGTCTAAGAAAGTGAAATCTTTCATCCAGTCGTAGTTGTTCACCAATTCGGCTGCGTTAGGCGAGTCACTATCAAAGTCGAGAAACTTTGCCAATTGCTTCTTTATACCTTCTTGATTACGGTGTAATGTCTCTTCGTCCAAGAGGTTTCTTTCGGCTGACTTCATTGATGGGTCGCCTATCATACCTGTTGCGCCACCAATGAGGGCAATGGGTTTGTGTCCTGCACGCTGTAGGTGTTTCAACATCATCACGCCTACTAAGTGTCCAATGTGTAAAGAATCAGCAGTAGGGTCTATGCCTACATATCCAGCAGTTAGTTCTTTCTGTAATTGTTCTTCTGTTCCTGGCATAATCTCTTGGATCATACCTCTCCAACGGAGTTCTTCAACAAAATTCATATATATAATACTTATTTATTTTTTTAAAGCACAAAGGTACGTTAATCTTTTTATTAAACCTTGATAATGGGTGGTGGTTTGGGGTGGGGTATAATTTAGTTTGCTGGTGAGAGTCTACTGAACTGTGCTTGTAAGGTTTGATTTTGGAGGTATAAATCTGGAGACTTGCATCAAGGAAAGTATCAACAAGAAAACTGCTTGTGAGAGTAGGATGTATAAATTGGGAGACTTGCGCCAACGAGGGCGATGATTTAAAACAATATTTATATAATGAACAAACATTCAATTATACTGCAAACTAACGGAACGCTATACAGGTATATTTAATAATCAGCAATCGTTTAATCTGATTAATCAGTGACTCAGACAACTGTTTATTTCTTCCCAAAAAACAAGAAGAGTGCCAAAATATTCATTATCTCAAGACGTCCCAAAAGCATTTCAAACGAGAGTACATACTTAGCTGCAACAGGAAGGGCTGAATAGTTAGCCAGCGAACCAACCTCGCCAAAGCCCGGTCCCACATTAGCGATTGATGCTATTGATGCAGAAAATGCTGTGAGCCCATCTATATCCATAAATGTCAATATCAATGTGCACAAAAAGAAGGTAAGGATATAGATAACAAGGAAAGCGAGTGTTTGTATTTCTATTCCAGGGGCAATGACCTCATTGTCTATTTTGGAAGCAAATATTCCTTGCGGATGTTGTATCAAACGCAATTGTTTTTTTAATACCTGAAAGAAAAGATAAATTCTATCAAATTTAAATCCTCCTCCTGTAGAACCCACCATTGATCCTTGAATTGTAAAATAGATAAGAATAATTACTGTGAAAACTGGCCAAGTTGTTGTGTCGACGGTTGCAAATCCAGTAGTAGAAACCAGTGCAGTAACTTGGAATAAACTATGACGCAATGAGTCTCCAAAGCTGTATAAATTGTCATTGTACAACTTGAAAGCAACTGCCAAAACTCCAATAAAAATAATTATTATATAACTCCGAACCGTATTGGAACTGAAAACATTAGGTTTCTTTCCAATAATTGTAACATAGAGCACACCAAAGTGCAAACTGCTAAGAAACATAAACACCACAATAGTAAGTTCCATCCACAAGTTATTGTAATGAGCCATGCTTAGATTTTTTGTTGAAAAACCTCCAGTAGCAATGGTGGACATTGAATGACATACTGCATCAAAAAGTGTCATTCCCAGAAGGGAGAGAATAATGGTTTGTAATAGCGTTAAACTGATATAAACAATACCGATGATTCGAGCAATTTGTCGTGCCTTGGTTTTAAAGTTCATGCGTGATAGGTTAGACACTTCAGCTTTGTATAAACTTGAATGCAACCCTTTTGCTTGAGGTAATATTAACAACATAAAAAGTATCACCCCCATACCACCAATCCAATGAGTGGATGCACGCCAGAAAAGTATTCCTTTGGGCAGTGTCTCTATTTCATTTAATATGGTTGAGCCTGTTGTTGTATACCCAGAAACACTTTCAAAAAATGCGTTTACAAACGTGAATTCACCTCCCCACATTAAATAAGGCAGCATGCCTACAAAGCATGTCATGAACCATCCGGAAACACTAATTGCTAATCCTTCGCTAAAGCGAATCTCATCTATCTTTTCTGTAAATATCAAAGGGAAGAGTCCCAAAATAGTACATACCAATCCACTATAAAACAATGGAACAAAAGATGTTTCTTTGAGGATAAATGATATTAATGCAGATGCATAAAGAAACACTGCATTAAAGAGCAAGACATAGCCTATATATTTTATGATAGCTTCTTTTCTCACTTTTATTTCTTATCTGATTTATAGTATGACAGCATGCGCCTTATTAAATTATTGATTTCAAGTTGAAGGGTTTTAATTTCGTCTTCAGATTTTATATCTACATTTAAGTTGGCTAATGGTGGTTTATAGTTTTGTACTGCCTCTATCAATTTGTGAAGTGGATGGACAAAATAACGTGAGATAAAAAAATTGAGTAGCAATGCAAAGATGATGGCTAAAATTATGGAAACTATTCCCGGCATCATGGTTTGATATAGTTTGTCATGCATTTCTCTTGCTTTGGAATACATGCCTGCTTGGTTTAATTCCATTAAGGAGTTAACTTCTCTTTTTGTTTTTATAAATTGATTGTGCAAGCCTTCATAAAGCAATTCTTTTGCATTTACTTGATTTGAAGTGTCTGAATTGAGTAAGGTATAATAGACCTTGTATTCCTGTTCTATTCCTTTTATCACTTCTTCCTCACCAGGCTCAGTTGCATTCCTTTTAATTCCAATCATCGAAATTGAAATGCTTGAGTCAGCTGAATTTATAACAGATCTTCCTTCTTCTTCATTTCCAAGATAAACCATCAGGATTCCGCTGTCTTGGCGTTCTAAAGCATAAATTACTTTCAGGGCATGTTCAATAGATTGGTAATTGTTGTCAATTACATCGCTAAAAGAGTTGCTCATTTTGCGTAGTTCCCATATTGACATTAGTCCTGCTATTAGTAACATAAACACCAAAAGCATAAAACTCGAGAATATTTTTACTTTTAATTTCTTTATCATTACCTGCAATTTTTAAATGTGATGCAAAAGTAACCATATTTTGTATTTTTAAGTTACATACTTTAGGAAATTAAAAAAAATAGGATATCCGATAAAGATATCCCATTTTTAAAAAGGTTTTATTGATTATCAGTCATAGTTAATTGAGCAATGACATAAATTCAGCATTACTTCTATATTTTGCAAATTCTAAATCAGTAGCTGCTTGCATTTTCATTGCGCTATTGCGTTGAAAAGCAGAGCGTAGATTAGCAGTCACTTCTGCGAAGTTGTTTGTACGTGCTGCAATAACAGCTAGCAAGTAAGCAGTAGTTTCATCAGGGTTTTCAATTGCTTTAAGAGTTTCAGCTGCTCTGTTATAGTTGTTTGTTAACAACTGAGCTAACGCTGCGTTGTTTGTTTTAGCATCGCCAAAAGCATCAACAGCTTGCGAGTAGTTTCCATTTTTCAAATGTAACAGTCCCAAAGTAAGCTCCATGTTTTTTGCACCCGAGGCTGTTCCTAATAACTCTTCAGCTTTATCTGTTTCGTTTTTGTTAAGTGCAAGAAGAGCGAGATTGACATTAGCTTCAGGAGCCAATGGTTTTACTTGCAAAGCACGATTGTATGCTTGCATAGCTTTATCTAATTGACCTGCACGATAAAAGCTTGTTCCAATATTATTCCAAGCACGGTAGTCTTGAGGAAAGTTAGCTGTGAGGAACTGATAAATTTTTTCTTTCTCAGTTGCATTATCAGTTAATGTAGCTGCATACATCAATTCTTCAACATTTAATTCACTTGGATTGCTTTTCCAGAAAGACATAATTTCATCGTCCGATTTACCAATAATTTCAATGTTAGCAGTTAATCTTGAACGACGTAATTGTGGTAAAATGGTTTCAGCAAGTTCTTGGAAAACAAACGATATGTTTTTGATTTCCTTCTCACGGGTTTCTGGATCAGGATACATTGACAGTACGCGTAAAACTAAGTCTTTGTCCTGTAAGTTTGAAGATTCTACTAATTGACGGAAACCTTCCCAGTCTTGTGCAGTGTAATGAGCATTGATGTCAGTGTTGACCTCTTGCTTTTTCATTTCTTGATCAAGGTAGGTTGAGGTTTTTCTTTCTCTTGCTTCTGCTAATCTTTCGTTCAGTGTTAAACCACCATCAGGAGAGGCATAAGCCGATACTTCAATATTTACATTTTGACGTGGGTCATTGTATGCTTCTTTCACACGTTTTTTCCAATTATAAATATCACCTTTATTCAATTCACTTGATCTTAAATCTGATTGTTGAATTAAGAAAAGGATGTTTGCATCTTGTTTTTGTTGAATGATTCGTTGAAAAGCATCTTGAGCGTCTGATGGCTCAGTGGATAATGCATTTGCAAGAGCTGATGTTGCAACAACTCCGTCAGCAACTTTCACTTCGGGTAATTTCACTGATTTACCTTTTATTTTTGCATTGAATCGCAAGAATAATTCCGACTCACGCATTTCAGGCTCATACTCAAATTTAAAATTCATGGCCATGTTGCCACCTCTGTTTTTGTTTATAACGATTCCATTACCTGCAACTTTGTCACCTTGGTATGTATGTGGAATACCCTGTTTTTCTTTTCCTGCATATTTAAGAACAGGAGTAATAACTACAGTTGCATTAGAATTGAACCATTTTTCAGGAAATACTCCGTTTACTGTAGCAGGAATTTCATTTCCAACAGTTTCAAGTGGAGTAGGGGTTACATTAAAATGTGATGGCGTTAATGGTTTTAGTGAACTGCTGCAAGAGGTGCTTAAAACACCTATAACGGCAAGCATCAGTAGGGATAAGTAAATGTTTTTAGTTTTCATGAGGAAAATAAATATGATTAATTAATTGAATTATTGTTTGTACGCAAAAATACCTTTTTTTCGGCACATTTGAAAAGAAAGTGCACCTAAAGTTGAATTATTCTTTTTGTTTAAGATTAAATCCTAATTCTTTTGCTAAAATCACATATGAATGATTTAATCCCATAAGTGTATAGGCTTTATATTCTCTTCGCAGTGGATAATGAGAACGGAAGTAATAAAATTTTTCAGGATTGTTTTTCAATAATTCTGAATCATTTAAGGGGTCGTAAGTATGCAGAACTGCTTGCACCAATTGTTTATCATCGTCATACTTTGACACATCGATAACATTATTGTCGGGTTCAGCAATAGGAAGCAATTGGATAGGCTTTTTATTGAGTTTGAAAAACTCATTGATAGTAAACAAACTCATTTGAGTTGCATTCCACTTTCCGTCTGCCGAATATCCTGCAATATGTGGGGTGGCAATGTCCACCATTTCAAGCAACTCTTTATCTATGTTTGGTTCATTTTCCCAAGTATCAATAACTGCTCCCAAAACTTTACTTGTTTTCAATGCTTCTTTCAATGCTTGGTTGTCAACAACACCACCTCTGCACGTATTTATAATTATAGGTTCTTTTTTTAAATCTTCAAAAAAAGATTTGTTTGCCAAATGATAAGTAGGATGTGCACCATCTTTTGTTAGTGGTGTGTGAAAAGTAATAATGTTTGCATGTTTTTTTATATAGTTGATATCGACAAACATTTTTGATTTTTCTGTTTCCTGTCGAGGGGGGTCGTTCAATAAAACTTTCATGCCTAAAAGTTTACATGCACGAGCTACCTCTTTACCCACATTTCCCACGCCTACAATACCAATAGTTTTATCGCTCAACTTAAAGTTGTACTTCATAGCCATTTGCATTAGCGAGGCAGTCACATATTGTTCCACCGAGCGTGCATTGCATCCTGGAGCAGTTCGCCAAGCAATATTATGCGAATCGCAATATTCTGTATCGATATGATCGAAGCCAATGGTGGCCGAACATATAAGTTTCACTTGTGAGTCTTTTAATATCTGTTCATTAAAATGTGTAACAGTGCGAACAATCAATACATCCTTATCTTTCACAGATTCTTTTGTAAACTGATTGCCGGGCAAATAAGTAACTTCACCAAACTGTTCGGCTACTCCATGAAGATAAGGAATATGTGCATCTGCTAAAATTTTCATTCTTAAACTGTTTTATATGCTTATTATAATTGTATTCAATATTAAATGTAACCAAGACGTTTACTCATTGCTTTGGCTGCTTTGCGTCCATCGCCCATAGCAAGAATTACTGTTGCGCCACCACGAACAATATCACCACCCGCATAAATTTCTGCTTGAGAAGACTGCATCGTGTCACTGTTTACAACAATTGTTCCACGATCTGTGATTTCCATTCCTGAAAATGTGGAAGGTATAAGCGGATTGGGTGACACACCAACACTCACAATTACTTGGTCAACTTCTACCCAAGTGGTATCACCTTCAATGGCAAGAGGACGTCGACGTCCCGTTGCATCAGGTTGGCCCAATTCCATGCGTTGTAAAAACATTCTTTGAACTCTACCTCTTTCGTCACCTTCGTATTTTAGGGGTGTATGTAATGTATAAAACTCAATACCCTCTTCTTTTGCATGATGTACTTCTTCTATACGTGCAGGCATTTCGGTTTCCGAACGTCGATAAACAATCATTGCTTTCTCAGCCCCTAATCTGCGTGCTGTTCTCACGGCATCCATTGCCGTATTGCCTCCACCAATAACAGCTACTTTCTTTCCCATAAGAACAGGCGTATCACTTTCGGGATTTGCTGCATCCATTAAATTGATGCGCGTTAAATATTCATTGCATGACATTACACCATTCAAGTTTTCGCCCGGAATGTGCATAAAGTGGGGCAATCCAGCGCCACTAGCAACAAATATTCCTTTATATCCTATTTCTTGCAAATCCTCTTGTGAAATAGTTTTCCCAATGATGCAGTTGGTGTTAAATTTGACGCCCATTTGTGCCAATACATCTATTTCTGTATCCACAATATAATTGGGTAGTCTGAATTCAGGTATACCATAACGCAACACTCCGCCCAATTCGTGTAGGGCTTCATATACTGTTATGTCAAATCCTTTTTTAACCATTTCGCCAGCAAATGATAACCCCGCAGGACCCGAACCAATCACAGCTATTTTTATTCCGTTGGCTTCTTCTATTTTGGGAATGGCAATGTTGTCACTTTCTCTCTCATAGTCTGCTGCAAATCTTTCTAAGTGACCGATAGCAACAGCGGGTTTATTTAGTTTCTGAACATAAAAACACTGACTTTCGCACTGACGCTCTTGCGGACAAACGCGGCCACAAACTGCGGGTAATGCACTTGTATCTTTTAATACTTTTGCAGCTTCCAGAAATT
>JAQVZQ010000015.1 GCA_028708095.1 Dysgonamonadaceae bacterium | reverse complement strand
TCACTAAAACGGACAAGTTAGGAGCTCAAACTTGTTCAGTTTAGGACGCTTTCGCACCTTATAGCTCAACTATATGAGATAAGATACCAAACAACCATCCATTATTCTGCCAACAGTTTACATTCATTCGCTTCATTTCTTAATGTGAGAAGAACCATATTGAGAAAGAGTTCTGTATTCCAAGGGTAATTTATAAAATGCAAAAAGCCCGCGAAATCACTTCGCAGACTTTTCAGTTAACACAATCTTCATGAAACAAACTACACTATCGAGTCGATTGCAGAATGATAATCTGGTTCTTGAGTAATTTCAGGAACCATTTCGTTGTAAACAACTTTTCCTTCTGGGTTTATAACTACAACAGCACGAGAAGTAAGCCCTTTAAGAGGACCATCAGTCATATAAACGCCATAATCTTTTGCAAACGAATCATTTCGAAATACAGAAAGGGTCGTTGTATTCTTAATTCCTTCTGTGCTACAGAAACGACCTGCAGCAAAAGGTAAATCAGAAGAAATTCCTAATACTACCGTGTTTTCTAAAGCACTTGCTTTCTCATTGAATTTTCTTACCGAGGCAGCGCATACTCCTGTATCTAAACTAGGAAAGATGTTTAAAACTACGTTTTTTCCTTTATAATCGGATAATTTTACTTCAGATAATTCACTGCTTACTAATGTAAAGTCAGGAGCTTTCTCACCTACTTTAGGTAAAGAGCCACTGGTTAAAACAGGATCACCTTTAAATGCTATCTTTGTCATACTTATTTATATTAATTCCATTTTAGCTGTTTCAATAACTAAAACACAGCAATGTTTTGTTTGTTCATAAGTCGCTATAGTTTAACACTTAGATTAACTTTAAATGATTAAAGTGTTATTTTTATAACTTTCCTTTTTTTGTTATAGTATGTTCTTTGAACTCCTTTTTAAGGTATAGAGCAGTATCGCTTTTTGATTTTTTAATGACCTCTTCGGGTGTTCCAGTTGTTAATAGTTTGCCTCCAGCATTTCCACCTTCGGGTCCTAAGTCAATAATATAATCAGCACATTTGATGATATCAATGTTATGCTCAATAACTATAACTGTGTTTCCTCGGTCTACTAATTTATTGATTACATTTAGTAATACCCTAATGTCTTCGAAATGTAATCCAGTGGTTGGTTCATCAAGCACATAAAGTGTTTGTCCAGTGTCTCGTCGTGCAAGTTCAGATGCCAATTTTATGCGTTGTGATTCACCTCCTGATAGAGTTGTTGATGATTGACCCAAACGGATATATCCTAATCCAACCTCTTGTAGCATTTTAATTTTAATCAGAATATTAGGAACATTCTCAAAGAAATCAACTGCAGCATTAATGGTCATATTAAGCACATCGGAAATAGACTTTCCTTTAAATCTCACCTCCAATGTTTCTCTATTATATCTTTTACCTGCACATGTTTCACAAGGAACCATCACATCAGGCAAGAAGTTCATCTCAATAGTTTTGTGCCCGTTCCCACGACATGTTTCGCATCTACCTCCTTTTACATTAAATGAAAAACGGCCTGGTTTGTACCCACGAATTTTTGCTTCTGGCATACCAGCAAATAAATTCCGTATCTCTGTGAAAACACCAGTATAAGTAGCAGGATTGGAACGGGGTGTGCGCCCAATGGGTGATTGATCTACACTAATTACTTTATCAATATTATCGATTCCCTCAATTGATTTGTATTTCAATGGTTCTTTCAGAGAGCGAAAGAAATGCTGACTAAGGATGGGCTGAAGTGTTTCGTTTAATAATGTAGATTTCCCACTACCCGATACTCCCGTCACACAAATAAATGTGCCAAGAGGGAAATCAACTGTTATATTTTTCAAGTTATTACCTGATGCTCCTTTTAGTCGAATGGATTTACCATTGCCTTTGCGCCTCTTTTCAGGTATGGCTATTTCTAAACTTCCATTGAGGTAGTTTGATGTTAGGGTGTTTTCTTTCAACATGTCTTGAGGAGTTCCCTCAAAAACCACTTCGCCTCCTTTTCTTCCAGCATATGGTCCTAAGTCCACAATATAATCAGATGCAAGCATCATCTCTTTATCATGCTCTACAACAATGATTGAGTTGCCAGAGTCACGAAGTTTTTTCAGGGAGTTAATCAATCGGTTGTTATCACGTTGGTGTAACCCGATACTTGGTTCGTCAAGTATATACAAAACATTCACCAGTTGTGATCCAATTTGAGTGGCAAGACGAATACGTTGACTTTCACCCCCCGACAGAGAAGCAGATGCACGAGATAGGGAAAGATATCCTAACCCGACATCAAGTAAGAAACTCAATCGGGTTACAATCTCTTTTTTTATCTCTTCGATTATCAAAAGCTGCTTGCCAGTTACTTTTTTATTTAAATTATTAATCCAATCGTACAAACTTACTATATCCATTTTTGCAAGATCGGCTATGTTTTTATCATTGATTTTGAAATGAAGAGCTTCTTTATTCAAGCGTTGACCATTGCATTCGGGGCAAATAGTTTTAGTAATGTATTGAGCTGCCCATTTTTGCGCTGCAGATGTGGCATCATCATCCTGTTGCATGTCGATGTATTTTAATACACCTTCAAAAGAAACAAGATAATTTGAGTTGCCTAATGATTGATTTTTAATCTTAAGACGCTCTGTCGTTCCGTGCAATATTTCATCAATAGCCTCTTGTGGTATATCTTTTATTGGTGTTTCGAGTGTTACACCATGTTTTTCACAAATAGCTGTAATTTGCCAAAACAGTAAATTGCTCTTTTCTTTTCCCAATGGGGAGATCCCTCCTTCGGCAATACTTAACTCTGGTTTTGGAAAAACTTTATCAACATCAATTTGATCAACTGAGCCTAAGCCATTGCACTTAAGACAAGCGCCTTGAGGAGAGTTGAATGAGAAGTTGTGAGGTGCTGGTTCACTATAAGACAATCCTGATGTGGGACACATTAATTGTTTGCTGTAATGGCGCACTTCGTCTGTCTCTAATTCTTGAATCAGAATGAGACCCGAACCTTGCTTCATTGCAATGCTTAAGCTTTTTTTAAGTTTGTCTTCAAACTTATTTGAAACGGCTAACTTATCAACAAGTATTTCGATGGTATGATTTTTATACCTATCTACTCGCATGCCTGGTAGAATCTCTCGTATTTCACCGTCCACTCTTACATTGAGGTATCCTTTTTTTCTTATCTGTTCGAAAAGTTCTTGGTAATGGCCCTTCCTGTTTCTTACAATTGGAGATAGGATATATATTTTCTTGCCTATATATTTCGATAAAATGAGTTCGAGAATCTGTTCTTCTGTATATTTTATCATTCTTTCGCCAGATACATATGAATATGCATCACCTGCTCTCGCAAACAATAATCGTAAGAAGTCGTATATTTCGGTAGTTGTCCCAACGGTTGAACGTGGGTTTTTGTTAGTAGTTTTTTGCTCGATAGAGATAACTGGACTCAATCCTGTAATCTTGTCAACATCGGGGCGTTCCATTTTGCCTAAAAAACCACGTGCATAGGCAGAGAAAGTCTCTATGTACCTGCGCTGTCCTTCTGCAAAAAGTGTGTCGAAAGCTAAAGAAGATTTCCCACTACCACTTAGTCCTGTGATGACCGTAAGGGTGTTGCGTGGAATCTCTACATCTATATTTTTTAAATTGTGTACGCGTGCACCGTACACATTAATTAATTCTTTGTCTGAAATCATAGTTTAATGTAACATTCTAATGAGAGTAATTGTTTAATGTAGCTCTTTACAAAATGTATTAATAATGCATTAATTATATATGAAGAAAAAGGGAATAAACAATAGGTGGTCTCATATTCTGAATTTATGAGACCAGTCAATATTTTGTTTCTTAATGAAAGAGTGTTTTTTTATTATTCGGTTACCCAGCGCATATCGTGCACTTTGAAACCTTCGTTTTTTTTGTAATAGAGACTTTCACGTGTCGGAATTTTGAACGTATAGCTTTTAGAAGCTCGTACGTTAAGTTTCGTACTTCTTAGCCATGAATTGAAGTCTTTTAATTGAGCATAAGTTAAGCCGTTTTGTTTTGCAAAACTAACCAAGTTGGGTATGGAGGTTGAAACAGTAACATCCTTAAAATCAATTGGTTTATGTAATTGATGAGGTCGTATGATAAAACCATATTGCGGAGGATTTTCAAAAACCAGTTTAATCGCAAGCATACGATAGAAGTAGCGTGTGGTTTCTTCTACTAACCAAAGGTCAAGAGATTCGGTGGTTTGTTGATTCCTGAGTTCACTTGTAATTCTTCCTTGACCACCATTGTATGACAGTGCAGCTGCGCTCCATGAACCATATTTATTATATGCGCCTTTAAGATAATTACAAGCAGCTACTGTAGACTTCTCAATTGAGTATCGCTCATCTACTTCGGCAGATACCTCTAGTCCAGATTCAGTTGCTGTGGTTGGCATAAATTGCCATAATCCCGCTGCTCGTGCAGGTGAAACAGCACGAGGATCTAAGCTGCTTTCAATGACAGCAAGATATTTTATGTCATTTGGAATTCCATATTGTTTTAAAATAGGTTCTATGATGGGAAATATGCGGTTGGCTCTTTTTATCAGCAACAATGTAGTAGAATGAAAATAGGTAAAGCTATTGAGCTCTCTGTCTAACCTCTCACGCATATCATATCTTTCAAATGTATATGTCTCTCCTGCAAATATCATTTTATCAGGAATCTCAACCGATGAAGTCATCGACATTACTTTAGGACGTACTTGGTCAGTTTTTTCGAGATTGTCGCTTGATATAAATAGCACTGCAGTTACAACGAGTGCAGCAATAAGGGTAATAAATAAAATTTGTTTTTTCATTTGTTTTTTTCGGGTGGTTCTATAATTACTTCAAATATAGAATAATTTCGTGGAAGTAGTGAGTAGATTAACAGACATTAAATAGGCATTAGCTTTGTAGTAATATTCTTAGTGTAAAATGTGCATCATATTATTTATTTTATTCTATTTTAAAAGAGAATGCAATGAAATGAATAACTTTGAATCAAACATTCTCTAAATACTATACGTATTTGTAAGATTACCATGTATATTTGTATAAACAAATCTCTTTTTTAAATGGACAGGAATATACCTCAAGAAATAATTAATGCTCATGATGTAAATGAATTTAGATTTCATGATACACCTTTTGTGCAATTAATGAACAAGCGTATCTACAACGTTTTATTCATTGCATCACAATATGATATGTTCATTTTAGAGGATGATGGACGAGTGGACGAACAAATCTTTAATGAGTATACTTCACTCAATTTACGATATCCTCCACGTTTTTCTCAGGTTAATAATCCTGAAGAAGCAATGAAGATGTTAGATGCGAATCATTTTGAGTTGGTTATATGTATGCCTAATGTTGATAACAATGATTTTTTTGAACTTGCTAAGTGCATCAAGGCAAAACATCCACAAGTCCCAGTGGTTATGCTTACTCCTTTTTCTCGAACTGTAAATAAACTTTTTGAAAAAGAAGATTTAAGTGGTGTTGATTATCTTTTTAGTTGGCTTGGAGATTCTGATTTGTTGTTGGCCATTATAAAGTTAGTTGAAGATAAAATGAATGTTGAAGACGATGTCAAAACCATCGGTGTGCAAACTATTTTGGTGGTAGAAAATTCAGTCCGATTTTACTCTTCTGCATTACCTTTACTTTTTAAATATGTTCTAAGAGAGTCGAGAGAATTTTCAAAAGAAGCCCTCAACGATCATTTGCGAATGATGCGTATGCGTGGGCGTCCAAAAATTTTGCTTGCACGTAATTATGAGGAAGCGGTTGATCTTTATAAGAAGTATGGTAACAACATGTTAGGTATGCTTTGCGATGTAAGTTTTAATCGTGAAGGAGTGAAAGATAAATTGGCAGGTAAAAAGTTTATTAAGTGGGTTAGAACATTCGATAAAACCATTCCTGTTATAATGACTTCTTACGAAACATCCAATCAGGCTTATGCTCAGGAATTAGGAGCAGAGTTCATTGATAAGAATTCACAAACCTTTCCACATGATGTAAGAAGGACTATAAAAGAAAATTTTGGTTTTGGTGATTTCATCATAATAGATCCTGACACCAAACAAGAGATATTCCGTATTAAGAACCTAAAAGCACTTCAAAATACTATTCTTAAAATACCAGATAAAGCTTTATATTACCATCTATCCCTTAATCACTTTTCTAGGTTTTTTTATTCGCGAGCTATGTTTCCTGTAGCAGAGATGTTGCGAAAAATAGACGTTGCAGAGTACAACTCAATGGATGATGCTCGTGAACTAATATACGAAGCAATTGTGCAATATCGTCGAATGAAAAACACGGGTGTAGTTGCTATCTTTGAAAAAGACCGATTTGACAAGTATTCTTATTTTGCACGTATTGGTGAGGGGTCAATGGGTGGAAAGGGTCGAGGTTTAGCATTTATGGGATATATCACCAAAAAGCACCAAGATTTGAATGCTTATAGTAACTTACCAGTTACCATACCAAAAACGGTTGTGCTTTGCACCGATATCTTTGATGAGTTTATGGAGGCCAACAACTTGTATCCAATTGCATTATCCGATATTTCAGATGAGGAGATTCTGAGACATTTCTTGGCTGCAAAGTTACCTAAAAGGTTGGTAGCAGACTTTCTCGTCTTTTTCGAAGCAGTCAACAACCCAATTGCAATTCGTTCATCCAGCATGTTAGAGGATTCACATTATCAGCCTTTTGCTGGAATATTCTCAACCTATATGATTCCTTATGTGGAAGATAAGTTCGAAATGATACGCATGTTGAGCGATGCCATAAAGGCTGTTTATGCTTCTGTTTATTATATAGATACCAAATCATATTTGCTTGCAACGCAGAATCTCATTGATCAGGAAAAAATGGCTATCGTGTTGCAAGAAGTTGCAGGTTCGCGCTACAACAATCATTTCTATCCTACTATTTCAGGGGTTGCACGTTCTATCAATTACTATCCATTGGGCGATGAGAAACCTGAAGATGGTGTAATTCAAATTGGTTTGGGTTTGGGTAAATATATTGTTGAAGGTAATCAGGGGCTGAGGTTCTCACCTCTCTATCCCAATAAAATATTACAGTTAAGCACTGTGGAAAGTGCGCTGAAAGATACGCAAACACGTTTTTATGCTTTGAGTATGGATTCGATTACACAGGAGTTCTCGGTTGATGACTCATTCAATTTTCTGAAGTTGAATCTCAAAGATGCAGAAGCAGACGACTCATTGCGTTACATCTCATCTACATACGATCCTAATGATATGCTCATTCGAGACGGATATTATCCTGGAGGAAGAAAAATCATCTCTTTTGCTCATATACTTCAGCATAATATGTTACCATTACCTGAGATTCTTGATAAGATTCTTAAAGCTTGTCGCAATGAAATGGGTCGTGAAGTGGAGATTGAGTTTGCTGTCGATCTCAAAAATCAACGTGAAGCTACTTTTTATTTATTACAGATTAGGCCTATCGTTGATTTTAAAGAGGTGGTATCGGAAGACTTATCGCAGATAAATCGTGAAGAAGCAATATTGTATTCTGAAAACGCTTTAGGTCATGGTTCAATGACAGGAGTCAGGGACATTGTGTATGTTAAAACAGAAGGGTTTACTGCTGCTAACAATTCATTGATCGCTCGTGAGATTGAAGATTTAAACAAGCAATTCATTCATGATGATAAAAACTATGTGTTGGTAGCACCTGGCAGATGGGGCTCTAGTGACCCTTGGTTGGGTATTCCGATTAAATGGTCTCACATATCACAAGCTAAAGTTATTGGTGAAATAACTTTAGATCAATATAGAGTTGACCCAAGTCAGGGCACTCATTTCTTTCAAAATCTCACTTCATTAGGTGTAGGATATTTCACCATGAATTCTTTTGCTGAAGGAGGAGGTTTTTTCGATCAAGAATACTTGGATAAACAACCTGCGATATTTGAAACTAACTTCATTAGACACATAACCTTTGAAAATCCGTTTATAATTAAGATAAATGGGAAAAAGAAAATTGGTGTTGTCTTAAAGCCAGATAATTAATTGCGAATGGTATTAGTTATTTGTAGAAACATATAAATTTGTAGTCATGCAAAGTGTTGTCTCTTCGAAGCATTCTTTAGTAGCATAGCAACTCAAGAAATGTTAAATATCTGATAAGTATTTTAATACACTAGGAGTTAAAAATAAATGGTTTACCTTTGCATAGTTGTTTAAACAACCATAGTTGAAGTTTTACATTTTAGAGGTTTTAATTTGAAAGTAAAAGAACAAGAAGTTTTTGATATACTAACAGGAAAAATATCTTCAACAATCAACCGTGCTTTGTTGAGGGCTTTTTCTCTGGAAGATTTGAATATCACTACTGAGCAATGGTCTGTTCTATCGTCTTTGTGGAAGGAGGACAAAATAACCCAACAGCAGTTGTGTGATTTGACTCGAAAAGACAAGCCTAGCATGACCCGCTTACTTGACAATCTGCAAAAGAGTAAATTGGTTGTGCGTGTTGCGCATCCATCTGACAGAAGAATCAATCTGATTCATTTAACTGCGCTTGGTGTTAGTATAAAAGATAAAGTTATGGGTATTGTAAGTGATGTTGTAGACACGGCACTAAGCGGTATTAGCGATGAGGAGATTTCTATTTCTCGTAATGTGCTAACTAAAATAATCCAGAATTTAGATTCCATAAATTCAAAATAATAAAAATTTACATACTATTGAATTAAACAAGTTGCATATGCAATAATTGTTTTATTAATTAAATTATAATGAGAAGAATATTATTATTATATATTACATTGCTCTTTACAGGTATTTTATCTGCTCAAGAGATTTATAATGTAGAAGACTGTAGGAAAATGGCTTTGGAGCATAACGCCTCCATCAAAATTGCTAAAGAGAATGTGAAAGCAGCACGAAGCTTGAAAAAAGCAGCATTTACACACTTTTTGCCCGACTTTTCGGCTACAGGTGCTTATGCATGGAACGAGAAAAATGTGTCTCTTTTCCCACACGACCTGATGTTGCCTGTAGGTGTGAAGCAACCCGATGGAAGTTTAGGGATAGGAGTGGGACCTGGCTCAACACCAACACCCAATGAAGATGGAACATTCAGGTTTGACGATGCCGCCATCAACAACAACTTTACACTTGTCGATGGGCAGCCAGTGCCTCTCAATGAGCAAGGTCAACCATTTGACCCAAGCAAGAATCCCGGCGATTTGCAGTGGAAAAACCACGCAATCTTTCCCAAGAAAGCTTTCGAGATGGATATGCAAAATATATTTGTGGGTGCTATCAATTTCGTGCAACCTATTTTTATGGGTGGCAAGATTGTGCAAATGTATTCCATTGCTGGATATGGCGAAAAGATAGCCGAGGCACGTTCGCAAGACGCTATGACCGATTTAATTTTGGAAGTAGATGAAGCGTACTGGCGCGTGGTGTCGTTAGAAAACAAGGTAAAGTTGGCGCATGAGTTGAAAAAAGTGGTTTCGAAACTTGATACCAATATTACGGCTCTATTTGATGAGGGGATGGCTACTAAAGCCGATGTGCTGAAAGTGAAAGTAAAGATGAACGAAGCCGACCTGTCAATTATAAAAGCAGAAAATGGACTCAACTTATCGCGCATGGCACTCAATCAGGTGTGTGGACTGCCACTCGATGAGCAAATTAAACTAGAAGATGAAGATTTGGATAGGAATCCCGATTTGGTGCAAGTGATTCCTACCGAAGAGGCATTGAGCAATCGACCCGAGATACAGATGTTGACTCAAGTAACCAATATTGCGAGAGCAAAAGAGAAAGTGCAATTTGCCGAGTTTTTACCTACTATAGGGCTTAGTGGTGGTTATGTGGTTACCAATCCAAGTTCGTTCAATGGTTTTGATACCAAATTCGATGGAATGTTCAATGTGGGTGTAGTAGCCAAAGTACCACTGTTTCATTTTGGAGAGCGCATACATACTCTTAACGCTTCGCGTGCAAGCAAAGTAGTAGCTGCCTTGGAGCTAGAAGATGCAAAAGAGAAAATTGAACTACAGATTAATCAATCTGTGCATCAAACAAACGAGAGTTTGAAAAAGCAGATGCAAACTCAAAAAAGCGTTGAGAGTGCTGAAGAGAACTTGATGTATGCCAACGAAGGCTTCAACGAGGGGGTAATCACAGCTAGTGATGTGCTTATGGCACAAACAGCGTGGCTCGCAGCTAAGTCAGAAAATATAGATGCCGCAATTGATGTGAAACTGCACAACTTGTATCTACAAAAATCATTGGGCACATTACATTTACCCATTTTACAAAATTCAAAATAGATAAAAG
Source organism: Dysgonamonadaceae bacterium (assembly GCA_028708095.1). GTDB lineage: Bacteria > Bacteroidota > Bacteroidia > Bacteroidales > Dysgonomonadaceae > UBA2632. Next base: position 13,349 of record JAQVZQ010000015.1, on the reverse strand, counting down.
ATAAAACACTAAAATAGATATTTCTTTATGAAACAAAAAAATGAAAGCAGCCGTAACTTACAGGTAGCACTTATTGGATTGGCTACCGTAGTGGTTATTGTATTTATAATTGGTTGGTATGTTTATGAACCCGTTCCAGTTACCATTCAAGGCTCTGCCGAAGTAAACGAAGTGCGCGTTTCGGGGAAAGTACCTGGTCGTATCCTTCATCTTTATGCCGAAGAGGGGCAACAGGTGAATGTGGGAGATACATTGGTGCTGATAGATAGTCCCGAAGTGAGAGCCAAGTTGGCGCAAGCCAATGCCGCAAAAGCTGCCGCTATGGCACAACAACAGAAAGCCCACAAAGGTGTACGTTCAGAAACAATTGAGGGGGCATACGAAATGTGGCAAAAAGCTGAGATTGGTGTCGATATTGCTAAAAAATCGTACGATAGGGTAGAGCGTCTGTTCGAAAAAGGAGTGATAACTGCACAAAATCGTGACGAAGTGGAGGCACAATACAATGCTGCCGTTGCAACAGCTGCCGCTGCCAAGTCGCAATACAGCATGGCAAAAAATGGTGCAGAGGAAGAAGATAAATTGTCAACCATTGCACTTGTAGATAAAGCTAAAGGTGCAATAGCAGAGGTGGAAGCTTTTTTAGCCGAAACAGTTTTGATATCCCCAATATCTGGAGAGGTTTCCGAAGTGTTTCCTGCTTCAGGAGAGTTAGTGGCTACTGGTTCGCCCATCATGAATATTGTGGATATGAATGATATCTGGTTCTCATTTAATGTGAGAGAAGACCTGTTGGGTGAAATGAAAATGGGTAACCTGATAGCGGTGACCATTCCAGCACTAGATGAAAAAGCAACTTTAGAGATTACCTATGTAAAAGCCTTAGCGTCGTATGCTACTTGGAAAGCTACTAAAGCTACTGGACAATTTGATGTCAAAACATTTGAGGTGCGCGCTACACCCACAGCTTCTATTAAAGATTTGCGCCCTGGCATGTCTGCTATCATGGAAAGAGTAATTAAATAAGAGATGTCCAAAAATATATATAAAAATACAAAAGCCGTTATACTTAGAGAGTGGAGAAGAATGGTGGGTAGACCTATCTATCTTTTCTCGTCGGCTTTTGTGATGATATTTTGTTATATTTTCTTTCTCACCTTTTTTAGCGAGGGGATGCCTCGCTCTATGCCAATTGGTGTGGTTGACATGGACCATTCCTATGTTTCGCGCACATTCATCAGAAACATAGATGCCGTTCCTCAAGCAGAAATTGTGGAGCACTATGTAGATTATAGCGAGGCACGCGATGCTATGCAGAGAGGAGAAATATATGCCTTTTTTATGATAGACAAAGACTTTGAGAGAGAGTTGATGTCGTCGCAACAACCCGAATTCAATTTTTATGTGAACGAGGCTTACATAGTGGCAGGTTCGTTGACCTACAAAGAGTTGGTGTATGTAAGTAACATGGGAGCAGCTTATGTGCAAAAGAAGATGCTAGAGCTAAAAGGCGAAGAGGTAGAGGAGAATGAGATTTTGGCAATTGTACAACCCATTGCCAACGACTCTCACATGATTGCTAACCCTTATGCCAATTATGGTGTCTATTTGCTCAATATGCTATTGCCAGGCATTATGCAAATGTTGATACTGCTAATGACTGTGTTTACAATTGGATTTGAGTTGAAGATGAACACTACGCCCGAACTGATGAAAACCGCTAACAACTCAATGTTTGCCGCACTGTTGGGTAAGTTGTTGCCCTACACCCTCCTGTTCTCAATACTTGGGATAGGTGGCAATTTGATTTTGTATCAATATATGCACTTCCCTATGAATGGTAGTTTGGTGTGGTTCTCATTAGCCACTATCCTTTTTGTAATGGCGTATCAAGCAATTGGCGTTTTGTTTATTGGCTTGTTGCCCTCTTTGCGCGAAGCACTCAGCCTAGTGGCTGTGTATGCAATATTGGGAGTGAGTTTTACAGGATTTACTTTCCCTATCGAGGCAATGCCGCGCGGAGTGCAAGTGTTTCAGCATTTTTTCCCCATTCGCTACTATTTCAAAATCTATGTGGCAGAGGCACTTAATGGTGCACCCATTAGATATTCTCTTATCTATTTTGCGTTAATAACTGCGTTTATATTGTTGCCTTTCATCACTTACAGACGATTGAGAAAGGCAGTTATGAAACCAGACAATTCTGATTCTGCAAAATAATCAAGATATAAGTAAATTATGAGTGATTCTAAGCAATCTAAAATAAAGTTCAGGCACCTTCGGAATATTGTGTCCGTTTTGGTGGAAGAGTACAAGCGTATGCTTAAGGACTCTGGGGTAATGTTGATTATTCTTGGAGCAGCTTTTCTTTATCCACTTCTTTATAGCTATGTCTATTTGAACGAAACAATTCGCGATATGCCTATTGCTGTTGTAGATCAGTCGAACACGGTGCGTTCGCGCAATTTTATCAAAAGTATTGATGCAACACCCGATTTGCAAGTGACACACACCTACAACAATCTGGAAGAGGTGAAAGACCCCTTCTACAAAGGACAAATACACGGAGTGTTGCTGATACCTGCCGACTTTAGTGAAAGGATAAATAAAAAGCAACAAGCCACCGTATCCACTTATTCCGATATGAGTAGCTTTTTGTACTACAGGACTATGGCACTGGGTGTCAACTTTGCCATGTTGGATCAGAACGACCAGATAAAGATAGAGCGACTCAACTCTATGGGTAAGGTGGGGCGTGAAGCTGAAATAGCCGCTGCTCCATTCACCTACAAAGATGTGATTTTGTACAATGAAGGTATGGGGTATGGTAGTTTCTTAATTCCAGCACTGCTTGTATTGGTAATTCATCAGACACTATTTTTCGGTATTGGTATGTCAACTGGTACAGCACGCGAAGAGGATAGTTTTTATCAACTCATTCCTCCCAATAGTGGTCGGTCTATTTTTCATGTAGTTGTGGGCAAAGCCCTTTGTTTCTTTTCGTGGTACTTAGTTGTGTCTGTCTATGTATTGGGCTTTATTCCCAAGTTGTTCAATCAACCACACATTGGCAATCCATTGGATATTGCTATTCTGATAATACCGTTTCTCTTGGCAGCTACCTTTTTTGCAATGACGTTGTCAGTGTTTATTCGTAATAGAGAGACTGGATTTGTAGTGTTCCTTTTCACCTCGCTTATTTTGTTGTTCCTCTCGGGCACATCGTGGCCTCGTAGCAGTATGGGGCAGTTCTGGGTCAACTTCAGTTATTTGTTCCCTTCTACATTTGGCATCAATGGGTATGTAAAGATAAATTCTATGGGAGCCAACATAACGCAAATATGCGATGAGTATATTGGGCTGTGGATTCAAGCGGGTGTCTATTTTATAACCACAATGGTGGTGTATAAATGGCAGATTGGAAGTAGTGTGAAGAGGAATAGGTGAGGTGGGGTGTGGGGTATGAGGTGTGAGAGGTGAGTGTTAACTGGTAGAGAAAACTCATGAGTTTTCTCTACTGCGTGAATTCAATGGCTGGCACAAATATGTCGCTCGCTATTGCTCTTCTTTCTTTTACGGCAGGAGCAATACCCACATAACATTAATGCTATGGTGATGCAACACTGTTGCAGTTGTTTTTGATGGTGAGCTGACTACGAAAAGAATGAGTTGAAGTAAGTTGAAATATCAATCTAGATGAAAAACATTTCTCTTTACATTTCTCACTATATTTGCTGCCTGCAGTGTATTGTTTTAATAGATATATTATTGTTTTTTATCCGACCTTCTATTTCGCATTACGCTTGGCAGTATGAAAAGTTGCCGATTACACCCAGTTTAATTTTTCTTCAGCCTGAATTGATTGCACTTTATCGCATTGCATTTTTTATCTCAAGTTTTTATATTTTTCAAAATAGTCAATTAACTGTTTTGTTGGAATGAAGCTAACTATATGTCCTGTGGGTATATAACCTTCCATAATCTCATATTCGACATTAGAACAACCTGTGTCTTTTAGTAACTCATTTAATACTTTTGCCTTGCTAATAGAATTAGAAACTTGTATATTATACAGTGAATCAGTTTGACGACCATATCTAACATAAGCACCTGTTATAAAAGATAGCTTTTGCTTTTCAGTTTCAAAAACATCTTGATTCAGACTGCCAGTGTAAATTGTGTCAAAATAAGTTGTGTAAAAATCTGGAGTTTTTGTCAATGAATCAATATTTAAATCAATTAATTTACCCTCTCCATTATAAATCTTTCTCCGTGAAGGTTTGTACAAATAAAATGACTCAATTTTTTCAGCTAAAGTTTTAGAATGTAGCTCATATACCTCTTTCTTCGATGTTTTGTTCACAGAAGAACTCATCTCTAAATCAGGGTAGTGGTTTTTAAAAATCGAATCAATAGATAAACATAATTCTTTTTCTGATTGGGAGTATTTATCAACCCTATCTTCTACTTTTTTATATTTCTCACGTCCCATATAATCACTCAACGTTCCAATTAAGAAAAAATCATTATCAATTGATGTTTTTTCTTTTTTGGCGCAACCGAAAAGGCATAAAACTAAAACAAGTGTTGTTAAATTCTTCATAATTTCATCATTTAATATTAGTGTTTTATATTGTTAGTTTCATGTTTGCCATGACAGTGTTTTTTTACGTATTAAAGATATAACATTCAAAAATATAAAACAATAATAACGTGTGTAAAGCATTCTATAATAATTAGATGATAAGGTGCCAAAATTGTCACTTGATTATAAATATATCACGTTTTTTTCGTTTAGAATGATGATTTTGTCTTTTTGTCAACATACCGTGTATCAATAGAGTTCATTATAACAAATATTTCTCACGGAAAAACACTCTTTATCTTTCATAAATAGTATAGTTATTAAAATGACACTTTTCACAAGTGACAAAACAAAATGAATTAACAGCAAAAAAATACAGGATATTAAAATTATTTTGCGTGATTCAGTTTGTGATATGACTGATATTTTTTACTTTTACAACAAAAAAATATGACAGTAGAAGATTTTTGGGATTTATATCTCAACGAAAATATATTAGATATATTTGATGAAACGTGCGAATTCTTCTCGCAGGAACTGCCCGAAGGGTTTACTGATGAGTATGATGCAATAGAAGTAATTATAGAAACAGCAGGGCATAATGAGAGTGCTAAGAATTTTGACAATGTCATCAAGTTTATAGATATCATTCAAAAGCATCAGCCTGAGCTTTACAATGAGAGCTTTGTGTATCTCAATGATTTCCTTGTTAAATATTATTGCTTTCATCATAACACATCAAAAGTTGAAGAGGCATTTTCATTTTTTATAGATAATCCATTGGAGAGTTACGACAAATACTTGCTGGCATACAGAGTGTTACTGTTTTATCAGAAGTCCGAATTGTTGAATAGAGCTATTGTTGAAAACTACCCTATCGTAGATGAATCAGAAGATATAATTGGTGGTGGTTATGATTTAGCCATTACTAAAATGTATATGACTTTACAAGAGGCTTTTGAAGACCAAGATAAGGGTTTTGATAAGGTTGATTTCTCAGCAAAATTAGAGAAGTATGGATTTGAAATTGATGATGATATTCTGTCAGCATTTCAAGATAGCTTGTCTCAATCGCAACTAAACATCTATGAGATAAATACTTTGTTTGCTGAGGATAGGGTGAGTTCGATTGTGATATTACGTGGCTACTTTCTTCGCTATATGTATGAAAGAGGTTTTGAGTTTTATCTAAGCGGCCATATATGGGATAAAATGGTGGGACTTTGGGAAGAAAAAAAGAAGAAGGCGAAAACGCTTGGTTCATATTTCAGAGTTACAACCGCTTCCTTTGATAAATATCTTGCAGGTTTTAATAATATTTTTTTGAGCGACCAACCAACGATGATTGCTACTCTATGGGGTAGTGTTTATATTTATGAGTTTTTGCATAAGTTGGAGATTATTTCTACAGAAGTTTATCAGGACTTTCTGAAAACATCTCAAAAATTGAAAGGAGATATCATTGGAATATTTACTCCTGACTTGTGGTGTTCTAATTTTGTTCATCATTGGCAGAAACCCGACTCTGTGTCGGAAGATGAGTTTAGAGAAGAGCACAGTATCTTTACTAAAAGCATTTCATTGCAACACGGTGATCTTTCAATGATAAGCGATATCTTTTCTGAGGAGTTGTCGAAAATTGGCAAAATGGCCGATTATATTTTAGAGGGTGGTAAAAGCATGGCTAAACAGGACGATCTCAGTTTCCTTGATAATATATTCAAACAAAAAGCCGATATATATGATGACGAAGGATGGTATGATTCATACGAAGATAGGCATTTTGAGCCAATAAGAATAGAGCCAAAAGTGGGAAGAAATGAACCCTGTCCATGTGGTAGTGGGAAAAAGTATAAAAAATGCTGTGGTAAAGATTAACGGACTCAATCCTATCACTTCAACTTGTATCTATTTGTCGTTAAACCCTTCTATACTATTACAATCAAAACATTAACCGTTTCAATCATTGTTTTGATGGTTTTAAACAGTAATTTTACACGTCATCCTTTAAGCGGTTTTTGAAATTGTATTTGGATTCTATAGCTTGGAGTAAGAATTGTGACAAAATCTAACATTTTATGCTAATTAACCATGCAAAATGTCAGATTTATATTCTTCACAGCGTTAGAAAGCACAATTGGCACTTGCTTTTTGTGCTTCTCAGTGTTAGGAAGCACAATTTATACTCACGTTGTATTTATAAATACGTATAAGTATTGTAATAATAAAACAGAACGATAATGAAAAAGACTCTATTCATTCTAATTGCCTTGCTAATTGTCATGACACATCATGCACAAAACAAACAGACTACGAACAACCCAGCTTATACCCAACTGTGGCAACAGGTGGAGGAGCTGGAGAAGAAGTCGCTACCTAAATCAGCATCAGATGTTGTTGACACAATATTGAAACAAGCGGTGACTGACAAGAACAGTCCGCAAGTAATCAAAGCCCTTATTCATCAAGGCAAATATAACCTTGCAAGTGATACGGAGAACGACACGTTGATATTTCACAATCTGAATCAGATGTTGAAATCTACCAACGATGTGGTAGAGAAGGCGGTGATTAACTCCATGTTGGCAGAGCTCTATTTGCAATATTACAACAAAGACGCTTGGACTATTAATCAACGAACACAATTGGCTGACTTTGTCCCCGAGGACATGAAGGAGTGGACTAAAAACAATTTCTTCAACAAGGTTGTAGAACATACCAATACTTCTTTGTCGGCACAAGCAGAGTTGGAGAAGACAGAAGTGAAAACATACCAAGCCGTAGTTAACTTGGGGAGAGAGTCGCGAACGTTCTATCCTACGATGTTCGACTTTTTGGCACTACGAGCTTTGGAAATACTGAAAGGAATAAAAGACAATAAAGATTTGAGTCGCTCTTTGATTAAAGCAGATATTGATAAGAAAACATTGTTTGCTTCTGCCAATGAGTTTGTGAAATTGTCTATCCATCCCGAAGCTACAAATTACAACTTACAGGTACTTGTTGCATATCAAAAACTCCTTTCTTCTTTGCAAAGTCGCAATTTGCAGGAGTCTGTTGTGCTTATTGAGTTAGACAAATTGAATTTCTTGAAGCGTTTGAGCACTGCCTACCAACTTTATGCTTTTGATGCCATAAAAACACTGCACAATGAATGGAAAGACAAAGACTTTAGTGTTGAGATTGTCAACGAAATGATTGGGTTTTACGAAACCCCCAATGTGAGAGGTGCTACGAAAAAAGATAAGCAATTAAAAAACAACACTGAAACAAAGGATTTGTACAACCTGCTTCAAAAAACCATTGCTACTTTCCCCAACTATGAGCGCATTAAGTTGCTGAAAAACAAATTGTCAAACATTACACAGCCTTCTTTTACAGTTGATGGTAAAAAGTCTTTTGCAACCTCAGAAGGCAAACGTTTTGGTGTGAACTATAGAAACATACAACAACTGAATGTGAAGTTGTACAGAATGGATGGTCCACTTCTTCTTTCCAATAGATTTTACAACATTGAGCGGAATGAGAATGAAAAGAAAACTTTTGTAAAAGAGATGGTCATCTCACTTAATGCTAACGAAGCTTATCTATTCGATAGGGATTCGTTTGAAATAAGCATTAATGAGCCAGGTGCTTATAAACTGGAATTTGATATTGACAAGAAGTTGAGTGAGCCATATCGAAGCGACTATTATTTCTCAGTAACTAATCTGGCTGCCTTTGCTCGCTCCACTTCCAGTAAAAGTCATGAGGTATTTGTGGTGAACTGTACCACAGGCAAGCCAGAAGTTAATGCAAAAGTAAATGTGTATCAACAATCCAAACAGTCACGAGAATCAACCCCTACTTTATTAAAGACAGTGCCAGTAAATAGTTTAGGCTTGGCAGTAATTGAGGGAGACCCTAAAGAATACGCACTTTATTATCATGCTGTTTTGGGTACGGACAATGGATTACCCATGACCCAATTAAATTACAACAGATATGAAAGATCACACATCAATAATGAGAAAGAAATCGAAACCATCAGCATTTTCACTGACAGAAGATTGTATCGCCCTGGGCAGGTAGTTCATTTCAAAGCTGTCGCAGTTTCTACCCTCAACAATAAGCATACTGCTGTACCCAATAAGAAAATTGAGTTTACACTCGTTGCTTTTGTTAATCAAGAGGTGGCAAAACAAACACTGACAACCAATGAATTTGGTTCTGCTTCAGGAGAATTTGTGTTGCCTCAAGGTATGATACCTGGAGGCTTTAGCATTAAAGCAAACAATACCTTCCAACATTTTGTGGTAGAGGAATACAAACGACCCACTTTCGAAGTTGCTTTTGATAAGATAGAGAAGACCTACAAATTTGGGGAAGAGGTGACACTAAAGGGGAAAGCCGAAAGCTTTTCAGGCATACATTTGCAAAATGCAGAAGTGAGTTATACCATTACACGCCAAAAAGCTTGGTGGTGGAGATGGGGTGGTGCGCGTTCAGAACATTTTGATGAAGGCATTATATCTACAAATGATAAAGGAGAGTTTGAAATACAATTTACTCCAAAGCTAACGGACGAGGATGATGGTGAGCATGCCATTTACTCTTTCACTGTTGAGGCAACCGTTACCGATTTGAATGGAGAAACGCAGGTGGCTACTTATCCAATAACTGTGGGAACAGTATCGATGGTATTGTCTATAGATATGCCGGAGAAGATGGAGAAGGACTCTAAAGAAGAAATTAAAATTGAAGCAAAGAACCTGGATGGTAATGACATCAAAGCTACAGGAACTTATCAAATCTTTTCATTAGATAAAAACGATTCCATTCAACAGCAAGTTGCTGAGGGTGCTTTTGAGGCCGGAGTTCAAACTGAGTTGAAAAGTAAGCTAAAGGATATCCCCTCGGGTAAGTACCGAATAAAATTGAGTGCAGAAGATGACAGGGAGAACACCATAACAGCAGAAAAGGATGTTTTAGTCTTCTCTTATACAGACAAGCATCCACCCATCGAGACCAATGAATGGCTGGTGATTAAGAACAGCATCTTTAGCAAGACCAAACCAGCTGAAATTATATTGGGTGTGACCGATAAAGATGTAAATGTGTTGTACGAACTATGGCATGGCGTGAATTTGCTTGAGCGCAAATGGATAACATTGAGCAATGAGAATAGAATGTTCACTTTGCCTTACAAAAACGAATACGCTGAGAGTGCCACTTTGATATTATCTTACGTAAAAGACGATAAGTTCTACACGCATAATATAGGTTTAATGCTCGAAGAAGAGAAACTTGATTTAAGCATCAAGCTGGATGTATTCAGAGATAAGATATTGCCAGGAGGCAAAGAGGAATGGCGCATTAGCGTGACCGATTCCAATCAACAGCCAGCAATAGCTGAAGTGTTGGCATCGATGTATGACTATTCATTGAATAGCATTTATGCCACTTATCCGTGGAGATTACGATTAATTCCAGATAACAGATATATTGGAGCACCCCGCTTATCGCACGACGCATCGTTTGGGAAAAACTCAATATCGGGCAGTGCATCCGCACCAAATCTCGAATTTAAAGACTTTCAATTTGATGCTTTCAATTGGTTTGACTTTTCATTACAAAATAACAGGCAATTCTTTATTAGGGGGGTTCAGAGTAGGGCAGCAGGAGTAGCAATGGATGAGGTGCAAGTGGTAGCTTTTGGAAAACAAAAGAAAGAGAGTATAGTGGGTTCAACTTCTACAATAACTTCGAATGAATTGGCAGTTCCTTCAAGTAATCTTACTACAGCATTTGCTGGACGAATGGCAGGAGTACTTGAAGAGCAAGCACCCCACATAAGAAAAAACTTCGACGAAACTGCTTTCTTCTACCCACAATTGCGCACCAACGAAAAGGGAGAGACAATCATTGCATTTACAGTGCCCGAGAGCAATACCAAATGGCATTTCCGCTTGTTAGCACACGATAAAAACATGAACAGTGCCACGGCAGAAGCATTTACGGTGTCGCAGAAAAAGCTGATGGTGATTCCCAACATGCCCCGCTTCTTGCGCGAAGGAGATACCACATCCATTTCTACAAAAATATCCAACTTGTCTGAAGAAGCATTGAATGCTTCGGTAAATATCGTCTTCTTTAATCCGATGACGGATGAAGAAATTACAACCATTGATGTAAAGGATAAAATGCAACAAGTTGCTTTGGCAAAAGATGGTTCATCAAGTGCTACTTGGACGTTCGTTGTGCCCGATAACAGTGATGTGTTGGGTGTGCGCATTGTTGCTGAAAGCAATTTGTTTAGCGATGGCGAACAACATGCCCTTGCTATATTGCCCAATCGTATGTTGGTGACCGAAAGCATGCGCATGGATGTGAATCGCAACCAAACTAAGCAGTTCACAATGGATCGTTTGGTAAACCAAACGTCGAATACGTTGCAAAACTACCGATTGACTTTGGAGTTTGCTTCCAATCCTGCATGGTATGCCGTTCAGGCGTTGCCGGTATTGAGCAATCCAGAGAATGAGAATGCTGTTAGTTGGTTTGCTGCCTACTATGCCAATACTTTGGGATTGCACATTGCAAACAAATACCCAAAAGTGAAGGCGATGATTGATGCATGGCAAAAACAAGGGGGCGACCACGAAACATTGCTCTCTAATTTGGAGAAAAACCAAGAACTGAAAAATGTTTTGTTGGAAGAAACTCCGTGGGTGTTGGCAGCTAAGTCTGAAACGGAGCAAAAACAGAAACTTTCGTTGCTGTTCAATCTCAATCGTTCTACTTTGTTGACGAACAATGCCATTAAAAAACTAAGGGAGTTGCAAAGTAACTCTGGTGGTTGGACATGGTTCAAAGGTTTTAGTCCGAGTGTGAGCATGACACAATATATATTGTATGGTTTCAATCAATTGAATCAGATGAAAGCAACCGAGTTCACCGATGAGGTGCGAGCCATGCAAGCCAAAGCCATTTCGTATATCGATACGGAGGCATTGCGCTGGTTTAAACTTTGGAAAAAGAACAACAAAGACTGGAAGAAAGCGAAGTCTATATCAACTTATCAATTGGAATACCTATATGTGCGCTCGATGTACAATCAATATCCATTGAATGACGAGTTGAAAGAGATGAACGACTTCTTTTCATCAGTAATAGAAAAGAATTGGACAGAGTTTAATCTCTATCAACGTTCGTTGATATCAGTGTTGATGCAAAAGCAAGGGAAGCAACCTATAGTGCAGGCTATTCTGAAATCGTATCGCGAACATGCAACGGTGAATGATGAGATGGGCATGTTTTGGGCCAACAATCGGTCAACAGTGTTTATGTCTCAATCCGCAGTGTCGGTACATACCTTCATCATGGAGGCATTTCGTGTGGCTGGAGCTAAAGATAATGAGATGGACAATATGAAACGCTGGTTGTTGAAGCAAAAGCAAACCCAAATATGGGAGTCAAGCCATGCAACAATGGATGCTGTATATGCATTGCTCAACACTGGGTCTGATTGGTTTGCATCGGATGGTGAAACTGCCATATCGGTTGGCGATAAAATGATAGAGCCTGAAAGCAAAGAACTTGGTACGGGTTATTTCAAACAATCGTGGAGTCAAACAGAGATTAAGCCAAATATGGGCGATGTGGAAGTTGTGCAAAAAGGTAACACTTCTGCTTGGGGAGCACTCTATTGGCAATATTTTGAAGACCTGGACAAGATAGAGGGCACATCAGCATCGCTGGATGTAAAAAAAGAATTGTTTAGAGAGCAAACGGGAGAGTCGGGCAAGCAATTGACGCAAATAACAGAAACAAGTCCACTTAAGGTGGGTGATAAAGTTGTTGTGCGATTAACAGTGCGAACAGACAGAGACCTCGAATTTGTACACCTTAAGGATATGCGTGCTGCCGCTTTCGAACCTGCCAATCAGTTGTCGGGACTTGGATGGCACAATAGTGTGATTTATTATCAGACATCAAAAGATGCATCCACCAACTACTATTTCTATGCGTTGCCAAAGGGCACTTTTGTGTTCGAATATGCAGTGTTTGTCAATCGAACTGGTAACTATTCTAATGGCATCACCACCATTCAATGTATGTATGCACCAGAGTTTACATCGCACACCAAGGGCATAAGAATTAATGTTAAAGAATAGCATGTGTTAAACGAATTTATTATTTTTGTGTCATAGTAGTCGGATATAATCGATTAACTAACTTAAAGAAAACAATATTCAACGTTATGAAAAGAATTAGTATGGCTTTTCTTCTCTGTTTTGTGATGAGTGGCGCTTTGTTTGCTCAAATGAAACCAGAAGCAAAGTTCAAGAAAAACGTACATGACTTCGGTTCTATTAAAGAAGAAGTGGAAGTAGCGGTATCAAGTTTTGAATTTACCAACATAGGCAAAAGTCCTGTTATCATACAACGTGTTACTGCATCGTGCGGTTGTACATCTCCCACATATACACGCGAACCAGTATTGCCAGGCAAGAAAGGCGAGGTGAAAGTGGCTTATCATACAACCCATCGACCCGGAAGTTTTTATAAAAACATTCGAGTTTATACCAATGTGCCCGACACGGTGTACACTTTATCAGTACAAGGAAACGTGATACCGAAAAAAAGATAATTAGCTTAGTTAAGATTGCAATTGAGTGCCGAATAAAGTATCTTTGTTACTAAAGACTTTATTCGGCCTTTGCTTGAAAATAACCCTGCAAATGCACATACCCATATAAAACATTAAATGAATTATGGAACA
>JAQVZQ010000226.1 GCA_028708095.1 Dysgonamonadaceae bacterium | reverse complement strand
CCTGTTTTAGTTGGATTAATTGGATTGTGTATTGGATTAATCGTTTTCATTGTCTATATGGTTATGGACAAAAAACTAGATGAATCGGAGGGTATTACATCTGCAACTGTAGTTGCACCTGAAGATCAATTCCAAATGAAAGACATACTAACCATTATTACTAATCGTGGATGGTGGTATATTGCTATATTGTGTGTGCTGTTTTACTCTGCAGTTTTTCCATTTTTGAAATTCGGTGCAGATTTGATGGTTAACAAATTTGGTGTAGATGAATCATTGGCAGGTACTATACCAGCACTTCTCCCTTTTGGGAATATATTGTTAACTCCGCTCTTTGGAACAGTTTATGATAGAAAAGGAAAAGGTGCAACCATTATGATTATAGGTTCCATATTATTAATTGTAGTACACACATTGTTTGCTGTTCCATTTCTTACCAATTGGGTGACTGCTATTATTTTGGTGCTTGTTCTTGGAGTTGGATTTTCGCTTGTTCCATCGGCAATGTGGCCATCAGTAACTAAAATTGTTCCTGAGCGACAATTAGGAACAGCTTTTGCGCTTATCTTTTGGGTTCAGAATTGGGGTTTAATGGGTGTTCCCAAACTAATTGGTTGGGTGTTGGATAAGTATTGTATTACAGGCCAAGTTGTTCGCGATGGCTTAACGGTAAATACATATGACTATACTTTACCAATGATGATTTTTGCTGGCTTCGGTGTACTCGCCCTTATTTTCGCATTCTTGTTGAAAGCAGAAGACAAGAAAAAAGGATATGGATTGGAGTTGCCTAATATTCAGAAACTGCAAGAAATAGTTATGGAGAGTGAGATGAGAGAAAAGTAAAAGAAAAAAGTAAAAGACTGAAATTTAAATAAAGAAAGCGGACTTGATAGAGGTTCGCTTTTTTTCATAAAATCATTTGATTCATTAGGAGAGAACTTTTCAACTTTAACAAATGTGATAATATCACCTTCATTATTGAAGAATATTATCAAGTGAAGAAAATAAAAAAGCTGTATTTTTATTAATGCAGCTTTTTTATGTATAATTTATAGATCAATAATTAAAATAGATGTTTTAATAACTGTCTCTACGCTCGCCTCCACTTGGGCGTTCTGTGCGTGGTCTTGCAACGGATACTGTTAAAGTACGTCCATCATATTCAGCTTCGTTTAATGCTGCAATAGCGTTTTGACCTTCTGCGTCATCATCCATTTCAACAAAACCGAAACCTCTTGAACGGCCTGAGTATCTGTCTGTAATAATTTTTGCTGAAGAAACTGTTCCGTACTCTTCAAAAAGTTCTTTTAAATCGGGTTCGCTAATCTGATAGCTTAACCCAGCGATGAAAATGTTCATGTGAAAATAATTAAATAAATAAAAAATTGAATTTGTGCAAAGGTTTGCAATAGAAAGGTGAGACGGACTTAACAATATTGTGAAAAAACCAAATACCACTACTGTATGCAAACTAATGCACCATAAAGTGTAAATATAAGATTTTTTTTACAGATATAAAAATAATGTTTGGTTTAATTGCTTTTTAACCAATAGTTTTATGATTGTAAGTGACAATAATATAACGTAATAAGCATAAAAAGAAGAGTCCAGACCTTCTGAAACATCTTTTTTAGTTTTCGCAAAACAGGGCAAGTATTACGTTTCTACGACACTCAACGTGTTACGTTATAATCGTTTTTACCGAGTTGATAGATAAAGGAGTCATTTACTAAAGTAAATTATCTTTGTCTTTTTTCTTCGTTCATCATTTCCTTAATCTCAAAAACTTCGAAAGCTTCGGTGCAGGCGTAACAGGCTTTGTCCTTACTTTTTTTATCAAAGACTTATCCAAAAACAATGTTAGTAAATTTACGGAACCATATTTCAGACTTCATTTAACAATTTAAACTTTACTTTTTTTGACTATCACTTGATAAGATTGATATTTAGTCAGATGTTGAAAGTCATTTATAGAGAAGATAATTTTGAAAATGGCTAATTTTAAATTTGTAAACCTAAATGACTCAAGGTTGTTGTATTTTATAATGATTGCAACTTATTAAAAGAAAAGGTTGAAATCAGAAAAACATAGAAAACAATAACAATGAATAAAATAAGCTTAGAGAATACAGATTTAAAAGTTTCGCGTATCAATTTTGGTGGTAATGTCCTTGGGTGGACGCTAAATGAAAAAGAGTCATTCGATATATTAGATGCATTTGTAGAAGCAGGGTTCAATTTTATTGATACAGCGGATACCTATTCGTGGTGGGTGAATGGCATTGGTGGTCAGTCTGAGACAATCTTAGGAAGGTGGATGAATGCAAGAAATAATAGAGATAGTTTGGTTATTGCGACAAAGGTGGGGTCTCAAACAAACGAGCATCCTAAAGATGTGAGCAAACAGCACATATTGAAATCAGTAGATGCGTCATTGCAGCGACTGCAAACAGATTATATTGATTTATACTACACCCATTTTGATGATGAAATTACACCCATTCATGAAACCTTGTCAGCTTATGATGAGATTATAAAGGCTGGTAAAGTACGTTACATTGGAGCTTCAAATGTTTCTCCTGAACGTTTACTTGAATCTTTTGAGATAGCTCAAAAAGACTACCTCCCAAAGTATGTTGCTCTACAAACGCATTACAATTTGATGGAGCGTACAAACTATGAATCGAATTATAAAAAAATAGTTGAAAACTATGATTTGGCAGTTATGCCTTATTATTCTTTAGCTTCTGGTTTTTTATCTGGGAAATATCGTTCAGAGGCTGATTTAGGCAAAAGTGTTCGTGGTAGTGGACTCAAACATTATTTAAATGATAAGGGATTTGCAGTATTAGATACATTGGACGTTATTGCAGCCAAACACAACACTCTGCCTGCTACCGTTGCAGTGGCTTGGCAGTTAGCACAACCTACAATTACTGCATCCATAGTTAGCGCAACAAGCAAAAGTCAGTTGCAAACTTTAATTAACGCTCCAACGTTAAAACTAGACGGTGAAGACTTAAATCAATTAGATGAGGTGAGTGGTTAAACCGCATTATTCGTCACACTTTTATTGATGATATATATCAATAGCTAATAATCAAAGACTTATTGTTTTTTAATACAAGTACACATTTCTGGATAATACACGCTTTACTTCGGCCCCTGAGGCTGTCGAAGGGTACGTCGCTACCGTACGAACCTTTTTGCGTGGTATAAGATTGCATACTCTTTTCTTTACAGATTTCTTTTCAGAGTCAAAAAAGAACGGTATTATTTCTTTTTCCCAATTGGTATTGTTTTCTTTTTCCTTGCAAGGCATAGTCAATGGAGACTTTGCCTCTGTTCTTAGTTCGTTGGTCAGTTCTTTAATTTCTAAAACTTCCTATCAACCAGCTCAATACACCACGAAAGCCTAATCACGGAACTTGCCTAAGTGTTGTCCTTTTCTTGTCAATCAATCAAATATAAAGACTTTTCTGATTGACACTTTTTCAATTGATGGTGGATGATTTATCGATTTAAAATGTAATATTTGATATATTATGCTTAGATTTTTATGTGAAGAGATTTAAATTTCATACTTTAGCAGACTTTTAAATATAAATAAGAAATACACTATGAGTAACGAGATAAAACAGATTGGTCTTCGACTGCAGGGTTTGCGAGAATCGTTGGACATGACTCAAGAAACATTTGCAGCAGCATGTGATATTCCTATTCAAGATTATATAGATTATGAGCATGGTGAAAAAGACATGACAATCAGCATAATGAAGACAATATCCGAAAAGTTTGATATTGATATTTCTATTTTGATGTTTGATGATGAGCCTAAGATGAGCAGTTATTTTCTAACTCGAAAAGGCAAAGGTTTATCTATAAACAGAGTAAAAACCTACAAGTATCAGACATTGGCCGGAGGCTTTAATAACAGAAAGGCAGAAGTGTTTGAAGTAACCATAGCACCTCAGGTAGCCGAATTGCCATTGAATACGAGCACCCACGGAGGACAAGAGTTTAATATGGTACTAAGCGGCAAGATGAAGTTTTTTATAGATAAAAGAGAGCTTATTCTTAATGAAGGTGACAGCATTTATTTTGATTCCTCGCGTCCTCATGGTATGCAACCTATGGATGGAAAGCCAGTGAAGTTCTTAGCAGTAATTTTATAGTTAAATAAGATAGAATCAAAAATGATCGATAAGTTTTTAAATCAAACAAATTTTAGCTCTACAAAGGATTTCGCTGAAAATTATAAGGTGAATGTTCCTGATAATTTTAATTTTGCCTACGATGTTGTTGATGAATGGGCAAAGAAAGCTCCTAACAAAAATGCACTTTGTTGGGTAAATGACAAAGGAGAACACATAAGAATTTCTTATAAGGAATTGAAAGAAAAAAGCGACCAAGCGGCATCCTTTTTTCTGAAACAAGGGATTAAAAAATCCGATATGGTAATGCTTATTCTGAAAAGGAGGTATCAATTTTGGTTTGCAATTATAGGTTTACACAAAATTGGTGCAATTGCCATTCCAGCCACTCATTTACTTACAAAAAAAGACATCGTATATAGAAATAATGCAGCTAACATTAAAGCAATTATAAGTGTGGATGATGATTTAGTGCTATCGCACATAGATGAATCATTATCTGCCTCTCCCAGTGTCGAAATAAAAATAAGCTGTGGTAAAACTGATAGACCAGGTTGGCAAAACTTTGAAGAGGGCTTGAGAGATGCTCCAAAATTTGTTCGCCCAGCCCATGTGAACGACAATGATGATATAATGCTATTGTATTTTACCTCAGGCACTACAGGGGAGCCTAAGATGGTTATACATAGTTACTTATATCCACTTGGGCATATTGTTACGGCTAAGTACTGGCATAATTTGCATGAGGATAGCCTTCATCTGACAGTAGCTGATACGGGTTGGGGGAAAGCTGTTTGGGGGAAACTATATGGACAAATGATTGTGGGAGCAGAAATTATGGTTTATGATCATGAGAAATTTGTGCCTGTAGAAATGCTTCAATTGATAACCAATTATAAAATTACATCTTTTTGTGCACCTCCCACTATATACCGCTTTCTTATCAAAGAGGATTTGGCTAAATATGACTTATCTTCACTCGAATATGTAACAACAGCAGGAGAAGCATTAAATCCATCTGTATTTGATGCTTTTCAAAATGCAACTGGATTGATGATTCATGAGGCTTTTGGTCAAACAGAAACTACAGCTACAATTATAACATTTCCGTGGATGAAGCCTATTCCAGGATCTATGGGAGTTCCTAATCCTACATACGATATGGATTTAATCGATTTAGATGGTCGTTCAGTTGAAGATGGAGAAACAGGAGAAGTGATATTTAGAACAGATAAGTTTATTCCTTTAGGCCTGTTTATGGGATATTATAAGGATGAAGAGCTAACGCACTCAGTTTATAGCAATAATATTTACAGAACTGGCGATATGGCTTGGAGAGATGAAAATGGGTATTTCTGGTTCGAGGGTCGTTCAGACGATGTGATTAAGAGTTCGGGTTATAGGATTGGGCCGTTTGAGGTGGAAAGTGCTATATTATCACACCCTGCTGTTGTTGAATGTGCTGTAACGGGCGTTCCTGATGAAGTGAGAGGCCAAATTATAAAAGCAACAATTGTATTGAATGAAAACTTCAAACATCTTGATAAAGATGAATTGACTAAAGAAATTCAAGACTATACTAAA
>JAQVZQ010000014.1 GCA_028708095.1 Dysgonamonadaceae bacterium | reverse complement strand
CCGATTTTGCTTTGCTCTCCTGCTCGATAATATCCATCAGGGATTATGCCCCAACTCAATATTTCTAATCTAACATGTTTAGCTTCACTTTCGGGGAATGATACTGACACAGGAAAGCGAACTCCCTCTGTAGGAGAGAAATCATACGAAAACTCCTCTGTAGCCTTCTCTTCATAGGTCTCTCCATCTACTGATGAATAAACTGTAACTTTACGTGCTGGCCAGGTATAATTGACAGGTCTCCAAACAAAAGAAGTTGAGACTTTGCTGATTGATTGTGATGAGTGCAATGTCACATCAATTTGAACGGTATCATTTCGGTAACTAACCCAGCGACGTACATTTTTAGCATAACCACGAACTCCATCTGTTAAACCAAATCCTTTGTTTATATTTTCTTCTATAGGAGTTGGGATGCTAATGTATTTACTGCCAGTTGCTTTGTTTACGACGAAACCCTTCTTGGTTGTTTTCCCTTGAGCTATACAATCTTTATAAACAGCAGCATAAACTGTTGCATCTTTCTCTAAACTAATAGGATTGTTGTAATGCAATGAGGAAGTTGTAACAATAGAATCATTTATACTGTAATATATTTTTGTGTTGGGGCTAAATGCTTTCAAAGTTACCTCAAAACTATTTTTCCCAGCATTCCACGCTCCAGTGATATTTACATCAAAGAAATTGCGTGAAGCATTTACACCATAATAATCTAAGCGTTTAAAATCTTCAGCCAATCTATAAGTGAAGTCATTAAAATCTTTATTCTCAGGCTGTGTCCATTGTACTTCAGCCATCGCAAGCAACCTTGGAAATGCCATATATTCAAAGTATTCAGGAGTTTGAATATACTCGCCCCATACATTTGCCTGCACTCCAATGATGTAGGATTGCTCTTCTTTCGTTAATTCTGCAGGAAGTGGGTTGTAAGCATATACGTTATCTAATGGTAAGAAACCTTTCATTGCTAATGGCGCAAATTCAGGGTCTTCTTGATAAAAATCAAAATAACATGTTTCACCCGGAGACATAATCACATTGTGCTTTTGTTTGGCTGCAATGATTCCCCCCTCTTCTCCTCTCCACGACATCACGGTTGCATTCGGAGCTAAACCACCTTCAAGAATTTCATCCCAACCGATGATATCGCGCCCTTTACTATTTACAAACTCTTCAATTCTATGGATAAACCAGCCTTGTAATTCATCTTTGTCTTTCAAACCCTCTTTCTTAATTAGGGCTTGACAGTCGGGACATTTTTTCCACGCTTTTTTAGGGCACTCATCTCCACCAATATGTATATAATGGCTTGGGAAAAGATCAATTACCTCACTCAAAACATCTTCTAGAAATGCAAATGTTGTCTCTTTCGGACAATACACCTCATCGAATATATCGAAATAGTCGCGAACAACATAGTCCTTTCCAAGTCCACATGAAAGTTCAGGATATGCAGCTAATGCTGCAGAGCTATGACCAGGCATTTCTATTTCCGGAATTACAGTAATAAAGTGATCTGAAGCATATTGAACAATCTCTTTTATATCTTCTTGAGTATAAAAACCACTTTGCTCTATTCCGTCATAACGACGTGGCCAATAATAGTCTGAATGACCCACTTGAGTTTGACTACGGTAAGAACCTACTTCTGTTAGTTTGGGATATTTTTTTATCTCAATTCTCCATCCTTGATCATCAGTAAGATGCAAATGCAAACGATTGAGCTTATAGATAGCCATCATATCAATAAATTTCAGCACCGTCTCTTTTGATAAGAAATTACGAGCAACATCCATCATTGCTCCTCGATAAGGAAAACGAGGTGCATCATTAATGCTAATAGCAGGTAACTCAATTTTTGTTATTCCTTTCTTAGAACCATCAAGTATTTCAGCAGGCATCAGCTGTATTAAGGTTTGAATTCCATAGAAAAAACCTGCGCCAGTGCTGTTTGATTTTATTTCAATTTTGTCAGAAGATACATCTAAAGTATATCCCTCATTTTTTAATGAGTTATCAACTTTTAAACTTATGGTTGATTTTTCATCTTCTGAAACCTTTTCTAATTTGATAGAAGTGTTCTTCAAAACATCCTTTAGGTAATTAAATAGGTGAATCGATGATGAATCAGACGGCATTGATACCATTACTTCATCTTGCAATATCAACTTACCTGACTTTGCCGTTATTTCATTTGGTAATGGAATAAGACTAAGTTCATTAGATAAATCGTTCTTCTTGTCACTACATGAAAGAAAGAACAATGTTGTAAAAAGAATACTTAGAACATATCTTGTCATAACGTCTGAGTTAATAGATTGGGATATTCTCTTGAAACTTTTAAAATGAGTTCTCCAAACAGCGTATTTACCCATGCGAACCATGAACGTGTAAAATTTGATGCATCGTCGGAGTGAAAAGATTCATGCATGAATCCTGTATCACCGTCAGTATCTTTTAGTTGTTTTAAACAAGTTTGTATCTCATTGGCATCGTTAGAAGTTAAGGCTTTCATGATGATGCTCATTGGCCAAACATAATCCAATCCAACATGAGGTCCGCCAATTCCCTCGCCAGCTTTTCCTTTAAAGAAATATGGATTGTTGTCGCTCCAGATTAGTTTTCTTGTTCTTAGATAAATCGGATCATTTAATGAACAGTAGCCAAGATATGGAGCAGCTAAAAGACTGGGGATATTGGCATCATCCATACAAAGAGCATTGCCAAAACCATCAACTTCAAAAGCATATACTTGACCACAAACAGGATGACAAACTATTCCATAATTTTTAATGGCTGTATCTACCTCTTCTGATAGAGCAGTACATTCGTTTGCGAATGAATTATTATTTAAAACAGTTTTTTCTATTTCGGCTAATTGGCGTAATGAAACTACTGCAAACATATTAGATGGAATTAAAAAACCATACTGAGTAGCATCATCGGAGGGACGGAATGATGAAACAATTAATCCTACAGGTTTAACTGGGGCACCCCAACCATTATTTATTTGAGAGTCAGTTGGACGATCACAATCACGCGTAAAGCTATATGGTCCTAAGTTGTCTTTACGTTGTTGTTCTTTGAAAGTTTTCACAACTAACTCCATAGATTTATGCCAATTACTATCGAATACAGAAGTATCTCCTGTTATTTTCCAATAGTGATAAGCTAAGCGAATTGGGTAACAAAGCGAATCAATTTCCCATTTACGTTCATGAAGTTCTTTAGACATCTTTTGTGTATTGTCCGTTTCCCAATAACTACCAAGAGGTCCATCATTAAATGCATTGGCATAAGGATCAATTTGAATGCTGTCTGCTTGTCTGTTAATCAAACCAGCTATCATGACCTGTAGCTTCTTGTCTTCTTTCATTAATTGAAGATAAGGCCAAACTTGAGCCGAAGAGTCTCTAAGCCACATCGCCTCAATATCTCCTGTAATAACAAAAGTATCAGGACGACCTCCTTTTAATGAGTGTTTTACAGTTGTATCCAAAGTGTTGGGAAAGCAGTTTTCGAACATCCACTTGAGCTTCTCGTCCTTAATTTTACTTTTGGTTTGTTCTATGGTAGTCTCAACAGCCGAAGAAACAAAGTTTCTTTTTGCTAAAGGTGGACGTTTTGAAACGTAGCCTTCTTGAGCGACGAGTGAAGATGAAAAAAGGGAAGATGGTTGAACTGCGCTTGCAGCAAGGGTCAAACCTCCCACTTTAAGAAAATTACGTCGCGATATATTTTTGTTATTATAAGTCATTGTTTAATAATTCTGTTTGTCAGGCGTTACTTTAATTGTCTTTTCTTTATCACCATAATGTACTAATAATTCAAACGGAATATTTGAATCGATAGTTATTTTAGGTTCATCATTAACAGATCGTCTTTCTTTTGCCTTTAATGTTATCATACCTTCAGGACCAAATGGATAACGTTCGATGCCATTTTCTTCAGTAAGGTTCATATCCCAAACGATTTGTTCTTTCGAATAATCACCTCGAATACCGATAACGAATTCAATTAATCCTGCAATAGGTGGAAGTCCTGTCCAACCAACAAAATCTTTTCTTGCCATAAATCCAGGCTCTGCACTTTCAGGTGAATAATACTCCCAAAAAGTTCCTATGTTTTTATAAACTTCAAAGATTTGTTTATAGTGATTTAATGCTATTTCTCTTGCTTGTTTTCTGAAGCCTTTATTTGCAAGTCCTGTCATTACCATGTAGTTTGTACCTGGCCATATTCCTCCTTGCCAATAACGACCGTTTTCTTTGTATTTAGGATTATCTGCTGAAAGAGAGGGAACACGAAATTCTCGGTTAAATGTTTCAGGATTGTCCAATTCTTTTACCAATCTATCTAATTGATTGTCATCCAGAACGTCGGTTAATAAAGCCCAGTAAGCACCAATTCCCTTTGTTGAAGAAAGTGAGCCATCAGCATATTGGTCATAAAGGAAACCTGTTTTTTCATCCCATAAATTTTCTTTTATATACTTTTTCAGCATTACCGCTTCGTCTTCAAACTCTTCTATTTCTTGCCATCGTTCAAGGTAGAAACCCATTTCAAATAAAAGGTTGGCTGTAAATAGTTGTTGCAAGTTTGTGTCTAACCATATCATGTGTCCATGACTATAGATCATATTGTATTCAGGTTGAACGCGGGGCATGTTGTCCATTCCTGTTCCCCATCCACTTGACCAATAAGTTCCATTTCGCCATGTATGATTGAGTTTTAGCCACTTATAATAAGCACATAGTGCTGGGAATATTTTGTGCAAACGCTCAGTATCACCAAATTGATGATAATACATCATTTCACTCCAAGGCATAATATTCGGTCCCGTGCTTACTGGATCATAACGCTCAAATGAATCAGCCCCATCAGCTTGTATTTCTCTGCAGATAAATCCATCAGGATGCTGTTTAGCATAAAAATTATCTAATGTGCGTTGAAATGGGAAAAAGCGATCTCCATAACGAGCAAACATCAACATGAAAGCTGAATCCCACATAAAAATATTACCATTATAAGCTGTATCAAGATAACTTGAAACAAACCCTGAGCCTAACTGAGGAGCAAGAATGTTGCCAATCGCAATTTGCCAAGCCTTCCAATACATTTCAAGTTCTTTTGGATGACCTGACCAAATAGGAACAGGCAAAATTTTCTTTGCGTCAAAGCTACCAGGTTCTATTGTTTGCGCCTTTGCAATGCGGTACTCGTTTTCAGCTACAAGAGGTTCTTTTAAGTAGGTATTCTTGTAGGGTAAATTATATTTTTCATCATTACCAGTAGTTTGTGCTTTTATTCCCGTTAGCATTAAACCGAAAATGAATAAAAATAAAAGATGTTTTGGGATAATATGATTTTTCCTCATAATACTGAACTGTTATAAATTAAGTAACTCTTTTATCTTGTCAAATATGGCGGTGTTTTCATAGATGCCAGTAAATTTCTCTGATCCGGGTCCAAATGCATACACAGGAACCATTACACCACTATGACCTCCGGTTGAAAACTTACAAGCAATTCGACCTTCTTCTAAATCGCCATCAACTAAGGTAAGTCCTCCTGTTTCATGATCTGCAGTGATGACAACAAGTGTCTCTCCATCTTGTGCAGCCCACTCATATATTTTGCCAATTGTACGATCAAAATCGTGGGTCTCTTGCATCAACAAATCTAAGTCGTTAAAGTGACCATAATCGTCTATTTGAGAGCCCTCAATCATCATGAAGAACCCGTTTGTGTTTTGATTCAACAACTCAATCCCTTTAAGTGACGCTCTGGCTAATAAGTCGCCACGCTCTGCAGGAAGTGGAGTATCTACACTATCGACAACAGCGAACACTTTACCGTTTTTTATTTTCTCAACCTCGTCCCAAGAACGAGGAATTTGAAAACCTTTATTGCTTAACTCTTTAAAGATATTACGACCATCTTCACGGTTTTCAAAAAGCTTAGCACCACCTCCAAATACATAATCAGCATTACAGTTGACATAATCCGCTACAATTTCTGCTTCATTATCTCTATCAATATTATGACAGCAGAAAGTGGCTGGTGTAGCATCCCACAAACGGCATGTTACCGCTATTCCCGCAGACTTGCCATTTTCTGATGCTAGATCGACTAACGATTTGAGGGGCTTACCCTCTGTGTCTACACCAACATAATGGTAGTTTGTTTTTTGTCCAGTAGCCAATGCTGTACCGCCTGCACCAGAATCGGTTATAAGTCTATCAGCACAGTATGTTTTAGATAAACCTATTGCTTGAGAATTATCCAAATTTAGTTTACCCCTATTTGCAGTCCATGCCGAATAAACATGCATTAAACTCATTCCGTCACCTATCATTAGTATAACGTTTTTCACTTTTTTTCCAGTAGGCGGGGTGAGTGTAACTACGTCATAAGAATTTTCTAAAATATATGTTTGACCTTCTTCGTTACGACCTTGTGCTAATAGAGCATCAGGAAGTATTGTAAATAAAAGAACAAAAAATATGCTGTTAAGTATTATTCTTTTCATAAACTATCTGTTTTAAAAATGCCTTACTTTATTTCAACGCTTACCATTACAGGAGCATGGTCAGAAAGAAATTCATCATTTTCCATTTCTGCTAAAACACCGTATCTTGATACTTCTACGCCCTTGCTTACAAATATATAATCTATCAAAGATCGTTTTTCATACGGAATTCTTCCAAAAGCATGAAAACTCCATTCAGGTCCATATACTACAGGAGATATAGAACGAGAATCAATTAAATGGTTTTCATTAGAGGTATCGATAATTTGTTTTATAACTTCTGATTCAGGGTTAGCATTGAAATCTCCCATAAGAATAATGGGCAAACCATCAGATAAAGCGGCAAGTTTGTTTAATATTAAACTTACACTTTCACGACGTGCAATTTTCCCAACATGATCAAAATGAGTGTTTAATGCTAAAAACTCTTTTCCTGATTTGTTGTCTTTTAGTTTTGCCCACGAAGCTATTCTTTCAATAGCTGCATCCCAACCTTTTGAACCTACAACTTCAGGTGTTTCACTCAACCAAAAATAACCCTCATCGATAACAGAAAAACGGTCTTTTTTGTAAAAAAGAGCACTGTATTCTCCTTTTTCTTTGCCATCCTCACGACCAACTCCAATAGATTCATAACCAGGCAATGATTTTTTCAAATCTTCCATTTGATTATGTAGCACTTCTTGTGTGCCAAGAATATCTGCATCATAAAATAAAATTGAGTTAGCAACACGTTCTTTTCTGTATTGCCAATTATTCAAACTGTCATCAGGATTATCATACCTGATATTATAAGTCATTACATTTAATTGTGCTGAAGAGTCACTTTGTTTTTGAACCTCGCTACATGAAATGGCGATGAAAGGTAATAAGAATAAAAATATTTTTTTCATAATGAGTATATTGTTAATAAGTTATTTAGTGTATAAAGCTGACGATGGAATAGGAGCTAATTCATTGGACGATGGAACTATCCATGCCCAACTTAAATACTGCCCTTCGTAATCTTCAAAATAATACAATTTGTAAGGATGTAATCCTTTTTTCAATGCGATTGTACCTGTTGCAGGGATAGCGGCATGAGAACCATCATTATCTACAACTTTTTCATCGTGTATCAATAAAACACTTCCGTCATCTGAAAGTGTTTGAAAAGTATAGACACCATCTTCGGGAACATCTATTAATCCAGAGAAAATATAACCAAAATGATCTTCTTGCTTTGCATTGTCGATGTTCGGTTCAGTCATGATTCCTGACTCTAATAAAGGAGTTTTTTCAATATCGGAAACATATTTATATACGCCTTCATAGTATTTGTAAGAAGTTCCGTTTTCAGTTGCTTTGATATTTAACGCAGACTTCAATTCAGCTTTTGTAGCTGTAATAGATAGTGTTCTACTTGGAACAAACCCCTCTTTAAAAGCTTTTGCTTTAATCTGTGTAGTTTTATTTAAACTAAATGCTTCTTCAAATAGGAGTGAGTTTTCACTTGGCTCACTTCCATCTAATGTATATCTTATATTTGCTCCTTCTGTTGCTGTACCTAATGCTACATCAATATGATCTAAAAATAGATTCAAATCTTTATCAACATAAGGAATAGAAACTATATTTTCTTTAGAGAATGAATAAGGAGATGCATCTTGGGTTGTTCCTCTCTCCATATTAGGTTGAGAAGTTAAAGTAAATTCAAGAACTCCACCCTCCATAATTTGATTAAAAGTGATAAAGTTCGTTTCAACAACTTTTCCATTCATTTCCACCTTATCGATGTAAACATTTTTTTGTGGGTTGTTTGCAAGCACTTGCAAAGTCTTACCATTTTGAAGTTGAATTGTTGCCTCTTCAAATAGGGGAGTAGTCAAAGCAAACTCACTGCTACCTGGAGCTACAGAATAGAAACCTAAGCTTGATAAAATATACCATGCAGACATTTGTCCACAATCTTCGTTCCCACTAATTCCTTCGGGTGTTGCTTGATACATTTCTTCTAACAGTCTTCTGGTCATTTGTTGAGTCTTCCATGGTTGTCCCACATAATTATATAGATAAGCCATATGATGACTTGGCTCGTTTCCATGAGCATACTGGCCTATCAAACCCGTAATGTCAACCAAGTCCCCATCTACTTCAGATGTGACGGTAAATAATGAGTCTAATGCTGCAATAAAAACATCCTTCCCACCAAATAGCTGCTTCATTCCATTGACATCATGAGGAACAAAAAACCTATATTGCCAAGCTGTAGCTTCAGTATAGTCTCTCCCAACTTCAAACGGATTAAAGGGAGTTTCCCAATTACTATCTATTCTTTTCCCTCTAAAAAACTTTGTTGCTCCATCAAAAACATTAACATAATTCTGAGAACGTTCTATATATATATTATAGATATCCTCTTTGCCCATAGCTTTGGCCATTTGAGCAATTGCCCAATCATCATAAGCAAATTCAAGTAGACAGGATACTGACTCTTTTTTAATATTAGATGGAATAAAGCCATTTTTTATATAGTAGTCTGCGCCTTTTTTATTTTTTTCGGATGAAACTATCATTGCATCTAAAGCTCTTTCAGCATCAAAACCTCTAATGCCATTAAGGTAAGCATCAGCTATTACAGATACAGAGTGGTAACCAATCATGGTGCCAGTTTCACCCGCTGATAAAGGCCATATAGGAAGTTCTCCAGTTGTATCGTACATATCTAAAAATGATAATATCATATCATTTACCAATGTTTCATCTATTAGCGTCATCAGAGGATTCCATGCACGGAAGGTATCCCACAATGAAAAGGTTGAATATCTTTTTTCTCCCTTTTCTAATTTACTAATACTCATGTCATGACGACGATAATCACCATTCACATCGTTTACAATGTTGGGAACGACCATAGAGTGATACATTGCAGTGTAGAAGTTTGTTATGTTTTCATCACTACTGCCTTTGACTGTGATTTTAGAAACTACATCAGACCATTTTGCACGAGCTGCACTATGAACTGCATCAAAATCAAAACCTTCTACATCATTTTCTAAGTTTTCGCGTGCATTTTCTACACTTACAATAGATACTCCAACTTTAGCAATAATAGGGTTGTTCTTTTGTGTGTCAAAATTTAGTACAGCTTGTAGCTCTGTGCCTAAAAGTTTATTTTCAGATGGAACAATATTTTTAGAATCAATAAAATCTACTGCTTCAAAAGGTTGTGAAAATTGCGCTACAAAATAAACATATTGATTGTCCACCCAACCTCTTGTTCTACGCATTCCAACAATTTCATTATCAGATGTCTTTTCTAATTCTGCTTCATAAATATGCTCATCATTTATTAAGTGAGCCAAATCTATAATAATTGATGCAGGTTTATTTTTAGGGAATGTGTAACGATGTACTCCCGTATATGTTGTTACTGTTAGTTCAGCTTTAATGTTTTCATCTTTCAACAAAACCGAATAATAACCAGCTGTAGCTTTTTCGTCACTATGTGAAAAAGTAGCTGGTTTAAATATATCACCTTCAGAATGTAAGTCAATATCGTTAACTGTTGGTCGAAATAGTATATCACCCAAATCAGTTACTCCAGTGCCACTTAAATGAGTATGAGAAAAGCCCAAAATAGTATCATCGTCATAATGGTAACCAGATGCGGCATCCCAGTTATTGCGACGTGTATCAGGACTCAGTTGAACTGCCCCAAAAGGCACTGTTGCTCCAGGATAGGTGTGTCCATGAAAGCCAGTTCCAATCATTGGATTTACATAATCAATAGGAGACTTTTCTTTTTGTGAGCATGCTCCAAGTATCATTATGATACTACTCAATATTACTAAATATTTTTTTCCCATTTTCTGTTTATTTATAGAGAGTTTCTGTTGGTTTTTTGTCTTTCGACTCTTTAAAATAGATATCGTATTTTGAGTCAAGTTGCACGTAATTTATGTTTAATGTTTTTAATTGGTGTATTATCTTTTTGACATTTTTAATTTCATTTTCTTTTGGAATTGCCCATTCATTAATAACTCCTACAATCATAATCCCATTTTGATTTGCCCATTTTGCATCTTGAGGAGATGGATTTCCAAAGTAATAATAATTGTCAGGATTATAGTCTAAACGTTTCATATTGGCTTCAAGTTGATCTCTTGTGCAACTTAATCGCACTTTTCCTGTAAAAAACTCTGTAGTTGCTGATGTGCCTATCATTAATGAGTTTTCTCTCAAATTGTATTTATCAAGCAAGCTCACTATTTTCTCACAAACAGTTTTATCAAAACCCCTAATTTTGTTGTCAAGCATTACATTTATACCAGCTTCTTGACAAAGCTTGAAAACATCTTCCAGTTTTTGTACGGATGTTCCCATTTTCGATTTAAGTAAAGATATTTCATCCCAAGTCATTTCAACTACATCTTTGTCAACATTAAAATATTTACGAAAGTCTTTTTCGTGATGGGTTATTAACACTCCATCTTTTGTTAATCTCATGTCGACTTCTACCATCCAATAGTTGTTTTCAATAGCTTTTAATAGAGCCTCCCTGCTGTTTTCAGGGGTTATAGAATCCACAACTCCACCTCTGTGAGCTATGAGTTTGGGCTTATAATTGTTATCCGTCTCAGCAGCAAAGGAACATGATAAGATTAGAAGTAAGTTTAATAATAAATAAAGAGGAAACTTCATGTTATTACGCTTTTAAAATATAAAAAACAAAATCAGTTGACACATTATTCATATAATGTTGACCAACTGATTTTGAATACCATAAGAGTAAAATCAAATATTATACTCCACCCCTTAGACATGGATTATAGGTATATTAATAACCTTTATTTTGCTTAATTACACCTTGACTTGCATCAATTACAGATGGAGGTATCGGGAATACATGATTAATTGATGGATTAAAATTACGAGCTGGCCACACTTCTACTACATCTGTTTTAGATAAAATAGCTGTCCTGTCATCTTCATCTGTAACACCTACTGTCTTATATCCGTATAATGGTTTTGAGTAAGCTTCTTTTGCATCACCCCAACGAACTAAGTCTAAGTGTCGATTTGTGAATTCAGCTGCAAGTTCTACTCTGCGTTCATGTTTCAAATCGGCTTTTGTAGCACCTGTTATTGGATTTAAACCAGCTCGAGTGCGTACACGATTTAATGGTTCGTCACCATTTTTATTTTGCCAAATTAGAGCTTCAGCCTTCCATAGAAGAACTTCAGAAAAACGAATCAAAGGTATAATTAACCTTGTAGTCATATAGTTGCCACTCGGATTTAGTGTTGTTCCTTGTGCATCTACAGGACGGAATGGGTCCATATATTTATTGAATTGCATTCCTGATGAACTTTGTGTAGAGTAATACAACCTATCTTTACCAAAGAATGTAAACTCATCACCTGGTGCAAGTATCGTTACAGAACGTCGTTCATCATTAGGTTCAAAAGCATCATAAAGATTTTTTGTAGGCATAAAATATCCCCAACCATTATATTCTCCCCAGCCTTTGTTTTCCAACATTACGCCCGGAAGCTTCGAGCCATCTTTTTCATTACCTGTCCATCCATAAACATATTCAGGACTAAAGTTATTTTCCATTTTGAAAACATCAGCATAATTATCCAGTAGATCGTGGTGTGGAATAACTAAATCAGTATAATCAACGACTTTTTGATAATAAGAAGCATCATATTGCGCATTGTATAAGGCAGCTTTTGCAGCATGAGCCCAAGCGGCAGTTTTGTGCGGTCTTCCCCATTGAGATTTATCCCAATCCTTTAGAAGCGGCAGCATAGAAGCTGCTTTTTCAAAATCGCTGATAATCATTTTATAATTATCACTCACTTTTGGTGCTCTTGGCTGATTCATTTCATCAAATGGAGTTTCTTCGGTTACAATAGGCAATCCGCCATTCTCACCGTTATCTCCATAATAAGGAGCTAACCACAAATAGGCCCATCCTCTAAAGAAGTAAGCTTGTCCTAAAACTTTATTTTTAACATCTTGGCTAATATCCATATCTGGAACATTATTGATAATGTCATTGGCTTTCTTTATAAGTTGATACATAACAGGCCAGTTTCTTTCATTGTCTCTTCTACCATATTGAAAGTTTTTAAGATTGGCAGCATCTGATTGACTTCGCCCAGTTACCATATCATCGCTAACATTCACATACCACATCATACCACGGCCTACTATACCTTCAGTTGTGGACCAAAAATACAAACCATCAGCTGCGTCATAAGCATCAGCTTCAGTTCTCCACATAACAGCCATGGAGGGCTCTCCCTTTTCTTCAAAAGTTAGGAAGTTATCGCAATTTGTAAACGTAATAGTAACAAAAGCGATTAGAATAAATTTGAAAATATATTTATACATTTTTGTAGTCATTAAAAGTTAATATTAAGGTCATTAAAAGTTTAGGTTCAATCCTACATTAATTACTCTTGATAAAGGATATCTACCACCATCCATTCCCATTCGTCCAACTTCAGGGTCCATGCCACAATAATCAGTAATGGTAAATAAGTTTTCACCACTTGCGTATACACGTAGAGAAGTATCTTCTCCTAATTTGCTTAAAATGTTTTTTGGAAGTGTATATCCAACAGTCAAGTTTTTCAAACGTAAGTAACTTCCACTTTCTAAAAAGAAGTCTGACATAGTAGTATAGTTTCCATTTGAATCATCTACATCAAGTCTTGGAATACTAGAGTTTTGATTGAATGTAAAGCTATCTAATAAATCTTTTGAAAGATTCCATCCAGTTTCTGTCGCATAAGTCATCACTTTTGTACCATTAAATATTTTGTTCCCACCAACCCCTTGAAACTGAAATGAGAAATCAAAATTATTCCACGAAGCTCCTGCATTGAAAGCATAAGTAAATTTAGGCGCATAGCTATCCATAAATTGACGGTCATTTTCATTTATAATCCCGTTACCATCAACATCTACAAAACGAATATCACCAGGTTTAGCATTTATCTGAGCATTTTTATTCTCTTGATTATAAGTATCTATTTCCTGTTGTGTTCTAAAAAGACCATCAGTTGGAATAAGGAAATAAGAGTACCATGGTTGGCCTACACCTGAACGTAATGGTTGGAATCCACGAAGTGTTTGAGTGTGAGCTAAATAATCAACATCTCCTAAGTTAAGCACTTCATTTTTTAATGAAGCAAAGTTTGCTCCAACATGATAGTTCACACTTCCTATTCTATCGGCATAAGTTGCTGCAAACTCAAAACCTGAGTTTCTCACCTTCCCAACATTTCCTTTTGGTGCAACTTCGATACCAGCAGTTGGAGTTACTATTAAATCTTCGATAAGGTCTTTTGTATCTTTACGGAACCAGTCCATAATAAAGGTAAATCTATCGTCAAATAAATTCAAGTCAAAACCAATGTCAATCTGTTCAGTTGTTTCCCAACGTAGATTAGGATTTAAGAATGTATTTAAACTAAGACCTTTTACACCTGTGTTAAGATCTGATCCGAAATAAGTAAAATCTTCATTTTCCGCAAATTTAATGTTACTTGCATAATAACCTACAGAAGATACATTTCCAATACGTCCCCAGCTTCCACGCAGCTTCAACAAGCTAATGTTTTCACCCAATGTTTCAAAAAATGGTTCAGATGAAAGCTTCCATGCAGCTGATGCCGCTGGAAAAACTTGAGAGCGATTATCCTTCGATAGTCTTGATGTAGCATCATAGCGCAAACTTCCAGTGAAAAAGTATCTATCATCGTAAGAATAAGATGCTCGTCCGAAACCAGAAATTTTAGATTCTTCCCAAAAAACTTCAGAAGGTTTTGTCTTCGAAAAATCATTACCATTTACAAACATTTGTGCCCAATCATCCTCTCTTGAGAAATCATAAACAGTCGTCATGTTACTGCTATACTTGTCATAACCCATGGTGTAACCTCCCATTAAAGAGATTAAATGGTTGTTGTTTACCTCAGTAGAGTAAGTTGCTACTGTTTCCCATAACCATGTATTAGATAAAGCAGACTCAACCTCTTTGAGGTTTTCATTATGTGGATTCCCTATTTCAGGTATTCTTTTGATAAATTGTTCAAATCTGTTAGCATTAACACCAGCTGAAAAGTCTGAATTGATTGTCAAACTTCTAATAGGTTTTATAGTTAGAGATGATGTAGACATTAAATGGTGTGCAGGACGGTTTTGAGACAATCGTTCAAGAGTAGCTACTGGATTTTGAACTTCTCCAAAGTTACCAGCATACCCTACAGCCCATGCTGGAGTTGTACCTCCATAAGCATGATTCCCATCAGCTCCAATTACTGGTTTGCCATCTTCTGTATATTCATAAATGGATGCTGATGCAGGCATTTGCATTGCTTGAGCAATAACACCAATGTGAGATTGAGTATTTAAATTTCCTTGACCATTAGAATAACTATAACTAACTCTTTCGCTAAAAGTAATGTATTTATTTATATCATATTCAACATTTACTTTTGCTCCAAGGCTTTTATTGTAAGTATTAAGTAATATACCATCTCTTTCTTCGTAAGATACAGATGCAAGAGATCTAGTGTTTTCAGAACCTCCTGTTATAGAGGCAGCTGCACGTTTATATGTTCCTGTTCTAAAAATTTCATCCATCCAGTCTGTACGAGTTGTACGTGCATAAACATATTGACTAGGATCGATGTGTCCTCCTGTATTTCCTGCTGCTTTCATAATATCAGAATATTCTGCAGCATTTGTCATTTTAGGCAAATTGGAGGCATTAGCAATACCCATAGTAAGATTAGCACTAACTTGTGTTTTACCTGATTGAGCTTTCTTAGTAGTAACTACTATAACTCCACCCGAGCCAACATGAGCTCCATAAATTGCGGCAGAAGCAGCATCTTTAAGAACACTAATACTTTCAACGTCCTCGTTATTGAAAGGAGCCCCTGGAACACCATCGACAATATAGAGCACTTGATCACCCGACCGCGAGCCTTGTCCACGAATAGTTATTGAAGGTTTTGATAGGGGGTCACCTCCAACATTAGCAATCGTAACACCAGCAATTTGACCTTGAAGCATTCCTTCAAAACCAGATGCGCGGCTTTTCATTTCTTTGCCGAAGTCAACTGTTCCAACAGCCATTGATAAGTCTTTTTTTCGTGTGTCTCCGTAGCCAATTACAACAACTTCATCAAGAAGCTTTTTGTCTTCATTTAAAACAACGTTTATAGTAGTTTGGTTGCCAATAGCTATCTCTTTAGATGTATATCCAACATATGAAAACACAAGTGTTGAACCTTCATTTACACTCAGAGTGTAATCTCCATCCAAGCCTGTTACCGTTCCATTAGAAGTCCCTTTTTCTAATATAGTAACGCCTATCAACGGATCGTTCATTTGTGCATCTGTGACAATACCTTGAACTGTTATTTGAGCATTTACCGAAAAAAGAGTAATGCTAAATAAGAGTGTTAAATAAAACAAGAATTTCCTTTTCATAAATGTAATGATTTGATTTTTTATTATTTTAAAAGAAGTGATAATCATTAATTATCATGTTCAAAGAAAAGGAAAAACCATCAATTGTCATGTTCTTTTATCATAATAAGTGTGTTGTTTTCACTTTATTATATCTTGCAGTCTATATAAAAGAATTTTAATTAATGGAAGGAGAATAAATGATGGAATATCAGCTTTTTAAGCTAAAAAATATTTATATTTCAAGTGTATATAAGAAAAATAAAACGTTAAAATATGGAGCATATTAATCGAAAAGTAGCACTTTTGGTAACTTTATGTTATGAAAAAGACTTGCGTTTTGATAATATCATTTTTTTGAGTATTTGTTTTTAGATTTTTCAAACAATGATTTTTTAAGAAATATATTAAATTAAAGATGTATGTTTTTAATGATGTTTTGTTAATGTTTAGATAATAGCGGCTGCTCTTATTGTTGTTTTAACATATATCAGTTTTTAATAAAACTAGACAATAGAGCTTATTCTCTATCATTGATTTGTACTTCAGCTATTAATTGTCTCGCTTACTCTTTTTTGATTCTAACACGTAAAATTTTCGCATCATTATGTGGTCTATCATTCCCATCAGTTTCTAAATTTGCAATTTTGTCAATCACTTCAATACCATCAATTACTTCGCCATAAGCTGTGTATTCCATGTCTAAATGACGCGCACCTCCAATAGTATTATATGCTTCTCTTTCTTTGGGTTTATAAAAAAACTTATCAGGCGAGGCATTAAAAGCAGAATCTATGCGATACATTATTTGATCTATACTATCATTAAAAGCTTGTGGATCGGAGGTCTTGAGTTCAGCTAACTCTTCTTTGCGAGGAATATAGTATTTGCGTGTAGCAGCATTTCTAATAGGTATGTTAACGGTCATTTCCAGTGAATCCATTCTTCCTTCAGTCATAATTTTACCATGAACAATGAATATTTGGGACATGTCCGATTTCTTTTTAGGGTTTTCATTGTTTCCTCTACGCGGTGCAGAAAGTGTGCCTTTTTTATGAAAATACTTTTCATTGAATTCTGGCATAATCTCCATTGACGTGTTGCCACTGCCAACCCTTGTTCCGGGAGCAGCATTTCGTGTGTCTTGTGCGCCTCCTTGAATCATAAACTCTTTGATGACTCTTTGGAATAATGTACCATCGAAATATCCTTTTTTTACTAAATCTAAAAAATATTCTGCATGTCTTGGTGTTTCGTCATATAGCATTACTGTCATATCACCATAATTTGTAGAGATTACAACATTAGGATACTTAGTTTGTGCTGAAGCAAATACATAATTCAATAGAAGTGTAAATAGTATGAGTGCTTGTTTCATTTTTTCTTTAATACTTAAGTGTTATTTATGATGTCTTTTTTATTTAGAACTAAAAGCTATCGTTAGGTTTAAAAGAAGTTGATAGCCGTTAGCATCAATGTTACATCACTTATCACTTTTCAGAATTAATTAGGAGCCTTTGTATATATGAACAAAGCAATTAGCGTAAATAGAATATTCGGAATCCATGCTGCAATCATTGGGCTCACCATGCCTGATACTGCAAATGTAGCACTGATGGTCATAAATAATATATACCCCATACTAAGTGCAAGTCCTATACCAATATTCATGCCCATACCACCTTTTACTTTTCGTGCTGAAAGAGATGCGCCAATGAGGGTTAGTATAAAAGCAGACATGATAGAGGCAAACCTTGTGTGATATTCAATTTCGAATGCCTGAATATTACCTATTCCTCGTTTTTTCTGACTTTTTACATACCTAAACAAGTCTGGAGTAGTTAATAATTGGTGATCAGTTTCAGAAATTAAAAAGTCTCGAGGTGTGATGTATAGTGTAGTATCAATGGTTTCACCCGAAGTAATGGTCTCTTCCAATCCTTCGAAATCCCTAATTTGATAATCTTTTATAGTCCAATGGAAAGCTGAGTCATACATAATTTTGTTTGCTGTAAGTCGTGAAACAAGCATGTTGTCATCGAACTCGTCTAAAGAAAAGCTATAACCAGTTTTGTTTGCATTGTCGTAACTTCCAAAATAAGCAATGACACCGGGTGCCGCTTGCATTTGTATTTTTGAAGCATAATCTACACTTTTCTTTCGAACGTATTGGTTCTCAAAATTAATTCGTTTGACATTAGATGGGGGGATAATAAAACTTCCAAACACAAAACTAACAATTGCAATGATTGCTGCCGAAATCATATAAGGTTTTAATATGCGTTTAAAACTAATGCCATTGGATAATATGGCAATAATCTCAGAGTTGGATGCCAGTTTAGATGTAAAGAAGATAACTGCAATGAAAAC
The DNA here is from genome assembly GCA_028708095.1 of Dysgonamonadaceae bacterium. GTDB lineage: Bacteria > Bacteroidota > Bacteroidia > Bacteroidales > Dysgonomonadaceae > UBA2632. Next base: position 5,534 of record JAQVZQ010000014.1, on the reverse strand, counting down.
GAATAGTGAGCTAAATAGATTGGCGTAGTAAGGGATGAAGTTTAGGTAATAATCGAAGATAATCTCTTGCAACGATGCATTATTGGTAATGAACTTATCAATTTTTTCGTTTATATCAAAGACTACCGATATCGAAATAATCAGAACGATTGAGAAGACAAAAGTTCCCAAAAACTTCTTTATAATATATCGATCCAATATCGTTAGTTTAAATATATTCTTCATTTGTTTTTATTATGTTCTAATATATTACTAATTATAGTCTACGTGTTATATTTTCCTTCATGCCTGGTTTCCAAGTTGAGAATGTTCCATTGATAATGTGATTGCGTGCTTCTTTCATTAACCATGTATAAAATGCTAAGTTATGAATAGAAGCAATCTGCAATCCTAAGATTTCTTTAGAGTTAATTAGGTGTCGTAAATATGCTTTACTGTACAAAGTATCCACTATCGAAGCCCCATCTTCTTCAATTGGAGAAAAGTCGTCTTTCCATCGACTGTTTCTCATGTTCATAATTCCGTTTTTAGTGAATATTTGACCATTTCGTCCATTTCGTGTTGGCATAATACAATCAAACATATCAACACCTCTTTCAATAGAATCTAATAAATCGGCGGGTGTTCCTACTCCCATTAAATAACGAGGTTTATCTTTAGGTAAAATTTCATTTACCACTTCAATCATTTCAATCATCTGCTCTTTTGGCTCACCCACAGCCAATCCCCCAATAGCATTACCATCTGCTTCTTTTGCTGCAACATTTTCTGCAGCTCGTTTTCTTAATTCAGGATAAACACATCCTTGCACTATTGGGAAAAGGGATTGATTAAATCCATAAGGACTTTCAGTTTCGCTAAATTGGCTAATGCAACGATCGAGCCAACGCTCGGTAAGCTCCAATGATTTCTTTGCATAAATAAAATCAGCATCACCAGGTGTACATTCATCAAAAGCCATGATAATATCAGCACCAATGATGCGCTGTATGTCTATCACTTTTTCGGGAGTGAAAAAATGCTTTGATCCATCAATATGAGAACGAAATTCAGCTCCTTGTTCTGTTAATTTTCTAATCTCTGTCAATGAAAAAACTTGAAACCCACCGCTGTCCGTCAACATGGGTTTGTTCCAGCTATTGAATTTATGCAATCCACCAGCTTTCTTTATAATATCCAATCCAGGGCGTAAATAAAGATGATATGTGTTCCCCAAAATTATTTGAGCCTTGATATCTTCTTTCAATTCATACATCTGCACAGCTTTCACACTGCCAACAGTGCCGACAGGCATAAATATCGGAGTCTCAACCTCTCCATGATCAGTAGCTATCAGACCCGCTCGTGCTTTTGATGAATTATCGGTGTATTGTAGTTTGAACTTCAAAATATATCACATTCATTTATAAATCAACGGGCAAAGTTAACAAAGTAATTTCTAATGCTTATGACAATATTCATAAATTGTTATAATGGAGGAGCACCAGAAGAGATAATTGATTAAGTGTGAAAATTATTATCTTTCTTGTTACTTGAAGATATTTTTATTAATGATGGGTTTTAATTCACATCAAATTCTTTCATGATTTCCACTTATAGTCTTTGGATATCTTAGCTGTTTTCTCTTATTAATGCATTTACATCATTTAGGCTTTTTCTAAAGCAGATTACAAAGAGATAGCTCGAAATTCAAATTATCAAAGTTATCTATGGTAGCATCAGTATTGATGAGGACGGCCTTTAACTCTGAATTTACTAAGTATGAGTCGACTCTGCTAAGTTTTGGTTACAACAAAGTTTTGAATCGATTTAATCACTTCAAGGCTATCAAAAAGATAAGTTTTCACTTTAGTTGTAAAGAATCAATCTATGATACATTAAAGTAATTTGCCATTTGTGGCTAGAGTATCATCTTGCTTTGAAAAAAATGGGCTATAATTCACTACTTTTGATTGAAACTATGAAATAAGTTGATTACGCAGTTCCTTAATTTAAAAAACCTCGAATGCTTTGTTCTTGCTTTTTCTTATTCCAATGCATAAAATAAAGTGTTTTCTGGTAGATATTAGATAATAATTTCGATATATCTTTTTGTCATGTACTAAGATATCTTTTGTTTAATTTAAATGCTCATTATTAGCACTTTTAAAAAATAAGCATTTTCAATTTTTCCATCAATAAAGAATAACTCTGGTTTTTCACACCCCGCTTGCAACTGATTTATTAATTTCTATCCAAATTCAATAAAATAACAAGAGAATTTAGTAGGGTAATTGTTGTTGCACAATTATCAGTATATTAAATTGAAAATTATGTATCTTTGTAGTAAACAGATAGAAATATTTTTAATTTATGAGTTCACCTTTAGCAGAACGTTTGCGTCCACAATCATTAGATGATTTTGTTGGCCAACAACATTTAGTGGGTAAAGGAGCAGTCTTGCGTAAAATGATTGATTCGGGAAGAATACCTTCTATTATTTTCTGGGGACCTCCAGGAGTGGGCAAAACTACCCTTGCAAATATTATATCTAATGTTCTAGAAGCACCATTCTTTAAGTTGAGTGCTATCAATTCTGGTGTGAAAGATGTGCGTGAGGTGATTGAAAAGGCTGGAAGTAATCGTTTTTTTAGTAGTGCTGCTCCCATTTTGTTTATTGATGAGATTCATAGATTTAGCAAATCACAACAAGACTCGCTGTTGCATGCTGTGGAAACAGGCATCATTACTTTGATAGGTGCAACTACCGAAAATCCTTCTTTCGAAGTTATTCGGCCATTGTTGTCTCGTTGTCAAGTGTATGTCTTAAAGTCGATGGAAACGGAGGATTTAGAAGAGCTATTAGAAAGAGCATTGACGCAAGATAGTATTATAAAATCTAAGAATGTCGAGGTGCAAGAGACAACAGCTTTGTTTCGCTTTTCAGCTGGAGATGCACGTAAATTGCTTAATATATTGGACTTGATTGTTGAAGCAGATTCAGGGGATAAAATAGTAATTAACGACAAATTAGTTTCCGAACGACTACAAGAAAATCCTGCCGCTTATGATAAGGGAGGCGAAATGCATTACGATATTATTTCAGCTTTCATCAAATCAATTCGCGGTAGCGATCCCGATGCTGCCATCTATTGGTTAGCGCGAATGGTTGAGGGTGGGGAAGATCCTGCTTTTATTGCACGACGATTGGTCATATCGGCATCTGAAGATATAGGTTTAGCAAATCCAAATGCATTATTGTTGGCAAATGCTTGTTTTGATACACTTAAGAAAATTGGTTGGCCTGAAGGGAGAATTGTGTTGGCACAGACCACAGTTTATTTGGCTACATCCCCAAAAAGCAACTCTACCTATCAAGCTATTAATAAAGCCATGGTTGTTGTGCGTGAAACAGGTAATTTGCCTGTTCCCATGCATTTGCGCAATGCACCTACCTCCTTAATGAAGGAATTAGATTACGGTAAAAATTATCAATATGCTCATGATTATGAAAACAATTTTGTGGAAGATAATTTTTTCCCCGAACAATTGAGTACTAAGAAGTTTTGGGAGCCCCAAAACAATGCTTCTGAAAAAAAAATAAAGGAGTGGATGAAAATGTTGTGGAAGAATAGATTTTGAATGTTGAAAGTATGCTCGTAAAGTATCAAGAGTAAAAAGTAAGGAGTGAGCAATGCTTTTTAAACCAAAGACAAGAGTGTTTAAATTATTTTATTGAGATCATAAATAAATGCTAATTTAGGAAAATATGAAACACGAATTTATAACTTTAAAGTGCTTTTTTATTATGTGTTGTACAGCTTTACCATCCTTTGGTCAGATAAGTAATGAATTAAAAGAAAAGAAAGCTGACTTAGCATTAATACTAAGGATATCTCCAAGTGAGAAAATTCAAAACGGTAGGGTTTCTTTCCTTGATAAAACCTTTGATGATTGGTTGAAACGAACAGGTGAATTACCACCTAATTTCGATGAAATGCCTTCTATACCATTTCTTCCAAACCCTCTTATTCTTGACGAAGGGAATAAAAACATTCCTGTAGTAACAATGGCTCAATGGGAAGAGAAGCGAGAATGGATGAGGCAACAACTTATGAAATACATAACTGGAACAATTCCTCCTGCTCCAGATAACCTTGTTTCGAAAGTCATTAGCAATAAAATGGATGGGGAAGTAAATCTTCAAATGATTGAACTCTCTTTTGGACCAAATCATGAAGCTAAATTAACTATGGAGTTAATGATACCTCCTGGTGACGGACCTTTCCCTGTTTTTTTGTCTCAATGGAATCATAGGGAATGGGCACAGATAGCAGTAAGGCGTGGATACATTGGTTGTGTATATGCAGGAGCAGATTCAAAAGATGATACAGAGAAATATTCAGAGATATGGGCAAATGAATACGACTTTACACGTTTAATGCGTAGAGCATTTGGTGCATCTCGAGCTATAGATTATTTATATACTATACCAAAAGTAGATAAAGAAAAAATTGGGATAACTGGTCATTCACGTAATGGGAAACTTTCTCTTATAGCTGCGGCTTTTGATGAACGTATTACTGCATGTATACCAAGTAGTGGAGGCACAGGAGCCGAGGTCCCCTGGAGGTATTGTTCTCAAAATTATGACATTGAAGATATAGCGCTGCTTTCGTTCGCTCAACCTGCATGGTTGCATCCACGCTTGCGATTTTTTATTGGACGAGAACATAAACTGCCAATTGACCAGAATTCATTGATGGCTTTAATTGCTCCTCGTGGCTTAATGCTTAGCACGGCACTTACAGAAGGGGCAGCCAATGTATGGGGGGCTGAACAGGCTTATAATTCCACGAAAGAAGTTTATAAGTTTCTTGGAGATGAGGATAAATTGGCCATTAGTTCTCGTTATGGATTGCATAGTATATGTGCGAGAGACATGGAGGATTATATAGATTTTTTCGATTACGTTTTTGAAATAAGTGATCATAAACCTAGTAACAGACTTTTTTATGCATACTCTTTTGATTCATGGCGAAAGAATAGTGGAGAGAATATTAATCTATTGGACTTTCCTGAATTAGAAACTTCTGTAAAAGTAAGTTCAATAAACGAATGGGAAAACAAGAAAAGTAAAATAAGTAAAGCCATAAAATGGTCTTTAGGAGACGAACCAGCGGGTGTAACCAATCAAGGTCCTGGTAGTTTAGATAAATCTGGTAGAGGAGAAGTTAGTTTTGGCACTTTCTTAGTTCGACCTGCATCTACATCAAAAATGGGTAGAATGAATATTACTCCATATAATGGATTTGGCGATCAACTATTTGGATATCTATATTACCCATTAGATAATAATGGGGAAATAAAGAATAATAATTTGCCAGTAGTTATCTTCTTACATGAATATGATTATTCAAAAGGATTTAATTCATATCACGGTACAGAGAGAATGATACAGTCTATTGTTGCTAAAGGATTTGCTGTATTCACTTATGATATGATCGGTTTTGGTAATCGTATTGAGGAAGGCTCACGATTTTACTCACGTTATC
>JAQVZQ010000225.1 GCA_028708095.1 Dysgonamonadaceae bacterium | reverse complement strand
AATTGACGCTTCAAGTTGCTCAATAGCGCCTCCTCATCGGGTATTCGTACTTGGGTGTAGCCAATGGTTACTAATTGGGTTATTAGTTGGGTTTCTAAGATGTGTTCGGGTTGGGTGGTCATGTTAGATTTGATTATTTTCTTTTTGATTGTCTGAACTTTCTTTTGTCTGAACCTTGATGCGCATGATAATCTTGAATTCCTTGATGCTGTCTGAACCTTGCTTATTTTGCCTCGAATCTTGCTTAAGGGCTATATTCTATTGGCTGTTAGCTCTTTATCTATATATGCAAACCTTGCTTAACCTACTGTACTTCTTGCTTAATGCTTTTTAAATGCATACATGGCATTTATATCTCTTTGTTTTTTACTTCTCCGCTCAACAACACCTGTTTTAATATACTTATTTAAATAGCCTCTAATTGTATTTTTGTTAATCATAGTATACTCTTCCAATTCTTCAACAGTTCCTTGGTGATGCATAAATAAGAATAATATTATTTTACGCTGTGTATCATTATATTCGTTCCAATTATCAGTAATTTTTTTCATAACAATCTCATCTATTGCCTTAGAATGGTTGCTAATTCTATTTCTTAGGGTCAAATATATATTCCTGTTTCGTTCCACGTATTCAGGGCTAGACAACATTGATTTCTCCATGTATTCATATATTCTTGAAACACCTTCGTTTAATTGTCTTACATACCCCATATCTTCAAGAACACGTGCAACTCTTGGATTGCGTGCAAAACGCTCTGTTTTAATATTCTCTACCGTCACCTGAGCTGGTAATGGACCACTATTGCTTATTTCTAAATGGTTGTCAAAATGTTTTATATAAATAGCACTCCCTTGAATGTTATAAGAGCGATGACAAAGTGCATTGACTAATCCCTCTAACCATGCTTCTTCGGGATACTCCATAATTTTTTTAAATCTACCATCTTGTATATCTAAAAAGTGATAGTCCTTAAATGAAGTCCTTAGGAACTGTTTTATCTCATTTATTAAACGTGGTATATTATTTTCAAAGCGTACATCTTTAATAACATTATGACTTACTCCTGTTAAAGGTTCTGTGCCTTGGTAGCGAACATACCGAACAGAAGCAGATGGAATATATTTTTCAGGGTCTTTTGCAAAAAGTAGAATTGCAGATTTCTTAAATTTATATACAGCTTCTTTTTTATTCGCTAAATGTCTTTTTACAAGTAAATCTAAAACTTCGCCATTATAATTCAGTTTTTCTTTGTATTCTTGCAGTAGGTCCCAATCAAAATCATCTATATCAAAGTCTTGAACAACCTCTTCTTCAAAGCGTCTTATAGATTTATCATACTCTAATTTCATTATACGTTCTCTATCTAATTTTCTGTTAGTATCATGAACTCTTAAAAAGACATCTTCATTATCTTTTCTACAGAAAACTCTTTCTATTTCTTGTTCAACATGATAGATAAATATTAATCTGCTATGTATTTCTAATTCTTCAACTTCGATATTACAGGGTGGATTGATAAAGTCAAATACTAACTTTCTATAATCATTTAATTTAACTCCCAATGTATTCAAATCTTCTATTTCGCCTTTATCAGAGATACCAAAAACCAGTATTCCGCCATCAGCATTTAGCATTCCTATCAATTCACTTGCTATTTTAGTCGGTTTGATATCTTTATCCCCCAATCCTTTACGCTCAAAGTACTGATTTTCTATTTGTTCTCTCAAATACTTTTCAGTAATAATAGTATTTATTTTAGATAATGATTTTTCCATAATAGTAAACTTGCTTATTTCACATCAATTCTTGCTTATATTTTATAAGATGCTAATATTCAACAGTTAAAGCCGATAATAAACGCCTTGCTTAACAGCTATGCTTTCTTGCTTACACTCACTAACTTTAATATTCTACTCTGCCGCTCGCTCGTGTTTGGAACCTCTGTGTCGCGTTAGCGAAACTTTTCTTCTTTCATCTTTTTTCTGCTTCGGGCTTCGACTATACTCCTGAACTCTAAACGGGCTTCGACTACTGGTCCCTGAGCGTAGTCGAACGGCAGCCCTCGGATCCCGAACCCTGAGCGTAGTCGAAGGGTGGGTTTTAATTCACTAAATTCCTTTCCTGCATTCGCAGCACACCGATTTGTAAATCGGCGCGAGCGGGCAGCCTTGTATGTTTTACCAAAGACGCCCAGCAGGGCGTCTCTACGGCTGCATCTATCACCATTTCCACCACAATTGCCCAATCTTAAGATTGTACAGACGACCTATAGGGCGTCTCTTCCCAATCTGCCATGCTCACTTAAATTTTATATCCTCCATCCTAAACAAACATCCGCTGCAACACCCCCTTCTTCCACTCCTTCATCCCCACAATCTGCTGCTCTATCACGGCTATCTTTGTGTCGAGGGAGGAAAGGAAATGGGCGATTTTGGTTTGTTCTGGGATGCTAGGAACTTCTATCACAATTTCTGACATCACTCCATTCATTAACTTTGGATTTCCAACATAAGAAACATATTTCCGTGTAATTGAGTTTAGTTTTTCAGCAATGAACGTATTTGCATATCCTTCATCACTCAAAAGCACTCCGCATACATTAGTACAATAGAACTTTCCAGTTCTATAATTTACATCTCCTGCATTTGCTCCATCTGTTGTCCATGTTAATGCATTTTCATATAAATATTCATTGTAAAAGCCAGAAAGACCTCCGTTTTTTGTTTGAGAAGAATAAACAGGATACATATATTCACCCTCATTAAAATCTGACACTTTTGTCATTGATAATACATTACCTCTTGTAACTCTAAACATTTCAGAGACGCTCTTCTTCTCCCACTCCCCAAACTCCTCCCCATCATCTCTCCTAAATCTTATCTCCTGTTTAAAGATTTTCTGCATCACCCCTTTTTTGTATTGTTCTAATAGGGTTTTCTTCTTTTCTAATTGTTGGATGCGGGTGTCGATGGAGGTGAGGAAGGTGGCGATTTTTTGTTGTTCTTCTAGTTGAGGTATATATATTGATGTTTCTCTTAATGTTTTTAGCGACAAATTCTTTATTGTAGTTCCTGTAAGTTGAGAAACAAAAAATCGTTGAGCTTTAGATGTGTTTAAATAATGAAATTCAAAAGATGGTTTCTCAGGAAATGTTAGATAGCCAACACTTTTACCCAACATCACTGGTTCATTATTATACCAACCTATGTTACCTATAGTTCCATTTATAGAAATAAGAAGAGTGTTCTCATTTATTTCTTTTTCATTCTTTTTATATACCTTTTCGCTTACTTGTTTAGTATTCTCATAAATCTCAATCTTCCCAGATACAATATTATTACCATTAATAAAGTAAATACCTGAATCATCAACATATTTTGGTGTTCCGTGAAGCCCATCTCCTATTTTCAGGCATCTCTTCCCTAGAACTTTCCTCTCCCACTCCCCCTCAAACCCCGTAAATCTCAACTCTGGCACACGTTTCTTCTCTTTCTTTGTCATCATCATCTCTTCTTCTTTAAAACGGTGTATCAATGTTCAATTCTTGGCAGAAAGCGGCAATCTCTCGGTCGGTTTCGACAAGGGAGGCATTCACTTGTTGTATCTCTCGTGCCACTGCGTTGATATCAACAGGAGCTTCCTCTTCGAAGGTGTCTACATAGCGCGGTATGTTGAGGTTGTAATCGTTTTCGGCTATCTCGTCCAGGGTAGCAATGTAGCTATATTTGTCCTCCTGGGTGCGGTGGCGGTAGGTGTCAATTATTTTATCGATATGTTGGGGGCGCAACACGTTTTGGGTAGCCACTTTGTCGTAGTGCTCACTGGCATCGATAAAGAGCACATCGTCGGGGTGCTCCTTGCATTTTTTGAACACCAAGATGCAGGTTGGGATAGATGTGCCAAAAAACACATTGGCAGGAAGACCAATCACAGCATCCAAAAAGTTTTTTTCTTTGATGAGGTACTCCCTTATTTGTCCTTCGGCACCTCCCCTAAAGAGCGCTCCGTGAGGAAGCACCACAGCCATTGTTCCGTTTTCGTCCAACTGATATATCATGTGTTGCACAAAGGCAAAGTCGGCTTTGCTCTTGGGGGCAAGTCGGCCATATTGGCTAAAGCGGTCGTCGCTGGTAAAGAGTGGATTGGCGCTCCATTGTGCCGAAAAGGGAGGATTGGCTACAATGGCTTCGAAGCGATAATCGAGGTGTTGCGGATGCTCCAGTGTGTCCTCTTGCTTGATGTTGAATTTGCTATAGTGCACATCGTGCAATATCATGTTCATGCGGGCCAAGTTGTAGGTGGTGCGGTTGAGCTCTTGTCCGTAAAAGTTGGCTACATTGTCCACCTCTTTTGCAACGCGCAATAGTAGCGATCCGCTTCCACAAGTGGGGTCGTACACCGATCGCAAACGCTTCTTGCCCGTGGTTACCAACTTTGCCAACACCATACTCACCTCTTGCGGAGTGTAAAACTCACCCGCCTTTTTGCCGGCTCCACTGGCAAACTGACCAATCAAGTACTCGTAAGCATCGCCCAATACATCCAGCCCGGTTTGTTCCAATTGGAAATCGATCTTGTCGAGGTGACCCAATACCCTTGCAATTATTTCGTTGCGCTGTTCGGGTGTCTTGCCCAACTTGGTAGAGTTGAGGTCCATGTCCTCAAACAGGTTGTCAAACTCCTCTTCGCTCTCCGTGCCCATTGTGCTGTTTTGCACATTGGTGAGTATCTTTTGCAGGTCTTCGAGTATAAAATTACTCTTGATGGCATAGTTCTCATTGGGGTCGGCAGCTTGCGCAATGTCATCGAGCGACACATCACGGTGGTTGCCCCTTCGTGCCACTTCCGAGAACAGTTCCGATGGTTTCAAAAAGTAGCCCAGCTTCTCCAGTGCCTCTTCGCGAATGGCTGCAATGTACTCTTTGCCCTTGTCGGTTTGTTCATCTATTTGTTTATATTTTACTCCATCGGGTCTGAGGATATCGTTGGCATACAGCTCCATCTTTTCTGCCAAATATTTGTAGAATATAAACCCTAATATGTAGTCGCGAAACTCATCAGCATCCATTTTGCCACGCAGTGTGTTGGCTATGTTCCAAAGCTGTTGCTTGAGTTGTTTTTTATGGTCTTCAGACATCGTGTTTTTGATTGTGTTAATTTATTGTATAAAATTAGCTATAAATTAGGAGTTATGCAAATATATTTGACTGTTTTTTCACACAAATACTCATCTTTTTTTTGTGATGGTGATTATGTGGCATTTACACGAGATTATTGCTCGAATCGGCATGGAATTTAGCATGAACAAGGAGAGATAACGGGGGGGGAATTAATAGGGTGAATATAGTACCCCTAATGCAAAGAAAAGGAAGGGAAAGAGTATAATATATACCATGTAGTGATGAACAAAAAGCTCAACAGATGTTGAGAAATAATCAACAGGTGTTGAGTGAAGTTCTACAAGTGATGAGTGAAGTCCAACAGATGTTGAGCAAAGTTCAACAAGTGTCAACACGGACTCAACACTGTCCAACAAAGAAAAGGAAAGAAAAGGAAAGGAAAGAAAAGAAAAGAAAAGAAAAGGAGAATAAAGGAAAGGATACTACTAATACAATTACTAAGAGAGAGAGAGTTTTTCTTATTGATGAGGTACAAGACCTATTCGGGAGAGTGAATGTGAACGCTTTGCCTTTGTAGCACAACCTTAATCAGCTATGAAGTGGTAACAATGATGATGCGAACGCATTGCGATGGTGATGCGAACGCATTGCGATGGTGATGCGAACGCATTGCGATGGTGATGCGAACGCATTGCGATGGTGATGCGAACGCA
>JAQVZQ010000224.1 GCA_028708095.1 Dysgonamonadaceae bacterium | reverse complement strand
AATTTGAGTACCTAAATCAACAAAATAGTTTCTGTAAATTGTACCTGCACCACAAGCTATCGCACAAGCAGGACCTTGCGTTCTGTCGTAATAGTATCCATCAACGCCTTGTTCTGGCGTTACATTGGGACTTGTCATTTCCAGCAAATTAAACTGTGATGCTACTTGAAATGTAGCTCCATTATTTTCTGGCAGAATATGCAATTTCTGTACATCAGCAACTACTTCGGAAACTTTTATGCAATCATAATAATTATCCAATAACTCTCGTTTTCTTAGTTCTTCCAAAGAAGGTGTTTCAAGCTGTCCAAAAGTAAATGCCGCATTGTTTACTTTCGATATTAGTTTATCGCCTTTAATATAAAGGTTTGCTCTAACTTGTTCTGGGTTTTCTTCTTTGAATCCTGTTAATTGCTCAAACCACATATTATTCATTAATTTGAATTATTTTTTTAAGAGACTTAAGTATGCCAAGAATATTACCATTATCGAAGCAACTTATTAACCAACCATCACAAAATCTATCGTTTCGAACATGTGTAATCAGAAGCTTACACAAAGTATATTTGTCAAAGCTTGAAAAGTCAGTTGTTTTGGATTCAATTATTTCTTTTCATTTTTCCCATTGCATCCAATCAAAGCTTATGATAATATTTCTTTGATACACTCGATGTACAAATTCGTCTACGATGTTTGATGTTTTGAAACCTTTATAGATTGAAAGATTATCGGAAACTTTTTCCATAGAGATATATTCTCCAAATTCTTTCGTTTGCTCAATGGTTGGGATTAATTCAAAAACTGATTCCCATTCTTCATTGCTAATTTTATCTATTGAATCATTAAAGGCTGTGTTCATCGTTCTTGTCTTTTAATGTGTGGTAACGGTTACGTATATGAAACGTTTGGCATTTCGAAGCACTTTCCTGTCAAATTACAACTACTATTGATACGGGCTGAAAACTTCGACAACCCACTGACTGCCAAATGTTTTATATACGATGTTACCGCCTGGTGTTCTTTGTCTTCCGTCATTTTTCTATCAATTTGCTACATCGTTTCTGTCTGCCGTGCGTTTGGGTAGGCAAGCTCTTTGGCTGGTTTTGGTCGTGCGTTGGCTTTTTTGAGCGACCAGCCAATGTGCTTGACTACGAGCGTTGGCATTATTATTTAATGTTTCTTTTCGCAAATTTCTCAAGCAAAACTGAACTTGGATGGTCGGACAATGAAACAAGTTTATTTACAAGAGCAATCGGCAAAAGTGAATTGTCATACATATCACTTTTCAATATTTCAATATACTTCATAATCGTATCAAGATTTTTGAAGTCAGACTTTTTAGGATTTAAAACGACATTCTCAGAATTTGTAGGTAATGTTACTATATAAATTCTTTCATTTCGTGACCTAAAAATTATTTTACTTCCATAGTAAGATGTACTACCATATGGTGGTTGACTTACTGGATTACCTGGTTTAATATACTTGTATATGTGTTTGTTGGAAAGGAGGTAAACCTGACCATTCTTTAGTTTGTCTTTTATTTCCTGCGCATGCTCAACAAAAGGACCTGATTTTTCAATTCCTGCAATGTATATGTTTAATTCGTTTTGCAAATAATTGATTAGTTCCCTCATTGGCTCATGCATATTAGCTGTTTGACCAAAGAAACCAAGCGGTCCATCTTTAATAAAAAGAACTTCATTTAAGGAATTCTTTTTGCGCTTATATATCCCTTTAATTGTATCAATTAGAATAAAATGTTCAATAAGATTTCTTAAATAACCCACAATACCCCCAGCTCCTAATTCTTCATCTATTACCTCATGTAATCGAAAGATGTCAGTTAAAAACAAATCTCCGTCTGAATGTGGTAAAATATATTCACTCGTTATTTTATTTCTCTCAAATGAGATGTTTTTTGTTTGGGAATTTATTGGATGACTTGCTAAGATTCTATCTGATTTTGGGGTCGATTTATATTCTTCAAACAAGAACCATTTTAAAGTTGAAAGATAGTCGTACTTTTTAAAGAAATCATAAAGTGCTTTTCTTACCGAATATGTAAGAGATGCTCTTTTACCTTTTTCATCGATTAGTCCAATATTCTTCGTAGGTAATGTAAACTTAATACGTTGTAAATCCTTTAACTTAGAAATTGATTCTGGAGATATAAATGCTTGTTCTTTTAGGTCTTTTAAATCTGTAACAGTTATTAGATTTGCTCCAAATTGAAAAAAAGTAATAGTCGAAGAAGGAAATTTTGATTTAACTGGTACTGTTGTATCACCTCCATCAACTGCTATAATGAATTCTAAAGAATCATCAATATTAAAGTCAATATCAAATATGTATTCATTTAAAAGTGAGATTTCATCACCCTCCTTTGGAAGTTCATGCTGCTTTAAAAACTCTAGAACTTCAGGGTCTTTAATTATATAAGTATGGTTGCTTTTGCTAGCAAACTCAAATGGCCTATTTCCTGTTTTACTGTAAGACATATATTATTTTTTTGCAAGAAATTGGTCAATTTGAACTGGTACAACAAATGGATTAGAATATGTTTTCATTCTTACAAAACCTTTATCATTCTTAGCGCTAAATCTCACTAATGATTCTGTAAAATCTGCAAAGTCATAGTATTTTCTCAATTCTCTAGTTTCATCTTCATTATTTAAATGGGCAATGAACCAGTTTTGGGTGTTTTTAAGAATGTTTGAGCTAATTGAACTTACTTCTTGTGTTGCGTAAATCATTCCTAGATTAAGTTTAGCCCCCTCTTTCGCAATGCGGTTATAAATTTGACTTAAATCTTTGTCATCTTTTTTCGGGAAGAGATTATGAGCTTCTTCAAAATAGAACTCAATAAAATTATTCGGTTTAGTTCTAATAAATCTATCCATCGAATCACGGAAAATTCTTGAACAAATCTTTTCACTATACAATCTTTGAATAAGAGGGTCGCCCTGAGACAAATCAATTATTACAATTTTCCCTAAACGTAATGCTTTAATAATTTCTGTTTCAAACGACTCCTGAATTGTTGGAGTATGTAAACCTGCAATTGCTCTTAATTTCCTAAACCCTGATAAATTTGCTGTGCCTGTTGGTGTCGATTTTCTTGTTAAAAAAACAAGAAGTGCTCTCATATCTTCATCCAAATAGTCAAAGCCTTTTGCCTGTCTGTATTGAGTAAAATGTTGAGATAAAGTTGCATCACCAGTTGCGTCGTAAATTGCAGAAAACCAAGTAACGCATTCATCAAGAGAAATACCCTTGTGAGGTTCAATACTTGGAATAATTTGATTAATTGTACTAACATCACCAAAGAATTTCACGTGGTTCTGTGAAGATTTGAAACCAGCTGCATGAAGACAAGCTTTATAAAGTGCTACTTTTCTGTCATACAAATTGGCTGCATTCTTTTCATCACTCGTTCTGTCTTGGATTTGCTTGTTATAACCGTCTGGTATATTTAAATCAATTGCACAGACACTTTGGATATAATTGCTAGTATCTTGAACCAAAGTAGACCTTACTAATTCAAAACCAGCTTGTATTTCAGTGAAAAAATTAGTTTTAAGAACTTTAAAGCCTTCTTCTGTTTTGTCGAGCACACTATATCTTATAACCAAATCTTTATAAAGGTCAAAAATTGCGGTTCCTTTATCTTGCAAGTTGGCATTAGCATATTCCCCATTAATGTCAAATATTATTTGTCCAACAGGAAATTTAGGTGCTCCTGAATCTTTATCCAAAGGCTCCATGAAATTCTCACTGCTTCCTTCAGCAGATTTAAAGCCATCGTATTTAGCCTTTTTAGAAATTTCAACAGTTGCTTCAATTATTTTTTTAACAGAATTTGATTTTCCTGTTCTTGTCATACCAAAAAGGGCAGTTCTTTTACCTAGCATATCTCCAGGATTTATAAAAACTTCCACCTTATTAACAGCTTCGTCCAGAGTGTTGAAACGCCTGCTAGAACTATATCTAACTTTTCCAATAGAATATTCTGATTCACCTCCTGCCACTAAGTCTTTATCTCGTTGATTAACGATTAATTCCAATATCTTACCGGTGGCTTTATATACTTTGTAGTTGTGTGCAGAATAAAAATTTTCAACATCGGCTCCAAATTCAAAATTTCCACCTTCTGTATAGAATGTACCTAATATTCTGCATTCAAGTCCAGAGAAGCTAAATTCATATTTGGTAAAATCATCAAGGTCACTTTTTTTACCTGAAGTATTTAAGTTATCCTTATAGTATTCTACCATTGAAGCAATTACGTTATTATCTGTCGGAAGAGATGAAGGATTTAGGACTCTGAGCAATAAAGCTTCATGAATTTCTTCTTCAAATGGATTGTCATAAAAAGCAAGTAAGAAAGACCCTTGCGGAATTCCTTTTACCTTATGTTTCCAAAAATCAGATATTAATAAACTCGTTTTATTGTAGTTTATGGAATAAGGTCTACCCACAAACAAATCTTCTTTTTGACCTTCTTTGAAAAAATCAATATCAGTTACTTTTTTTATTACGCTTATCATTTAGATGTGTATTTTAAGTTCAGAGTTAAGTTCCTTGTCCTCAAATCGATAAACAGACTGGTCAGCAAATTCCCTGTCTATTTCTATTGTCAACCATTTTCTTTTTAGTTTTTCAGCGGTTGCTCCTGTAGTATTGCTGCCTGCAAAAGGGTCAAAAACTAAATCATTCTCATCAGTAAGAAAATTCACGAAGAAGCTCACAATCCCTTGGTTCATTCTTGCTGGATGTGGAATAATATTGTTTTTCCTACATGCTTTCATATAATAATCATTGGAGTTCGTGTTTGAATAACTTAACACGTTAAATGGTAGTCGAACTTCTCGATTTTCATCTATTGCATCCATTTCAAAAAAATTATGAGAAATACTACCTCCTTGGTCTTTTAGAAATCCTTTTTCCGAAATAACATGCTCAGATGGTCTGTTCCCAGAATTATATTTTTGTTTTTTTAAAAGTTGCTTCATACTCTTGCTGTATGGTCGCAGTACTTTTTTATTATCTGCTTTTGGAAAATCGGACTTTGCTAACCACCAGATATGAGTATAGCTATCAACCGTTCTGATTCTGTTCACAGTAACCCACTGAGCTGGTGAAGGTAGTTTTGACGGGTTATAACAAATAAATTCTTGAATTAAATTCAATTTTGAATTTTTAACCAGACCCAAAAGACATTCCAAGTGTAAAAGAGATTGAACGGGACGTTCTGACTCCCATGAATTACCAATTTCAATTACTAAAGAACCATCTTCGGAAAGAAGCTCTTCAAATATTGGTGCTAAACTAATGAACCAATCTTTATATTCTTCTCCTTGTAAATTCCCATACTTTTTTTTGTTATTCAGTGGGAATGGAGGAGACGTTATTATTAGGTTTACTTTCCCTTTGTATTCATCCAATGAACCATTTTTCAATTCCTTATAAGAGTCTCCTATAAGCAATTTTCCAAAATTAGTTTCGTAAAATATTTTCTCTTTAATCATTTAACAAATTTATATATTTTGTCTGAGAGTAGGCAAGAAAACAACTCTTTTGCAAGCTGAAGCATCGGCTTGTGTGTCGGAGCTTGCAAATGTGTAGTTTTGTGCGTTGGCATTTTTCATTTTTAAATTCTTTCTTTTAAGTAGCAAATTGTCTGCTGTGTCGCTCTTACACTTGGCGGTAACGCCTTGCGGCTATGTTGCGTGCCGCTTTCGTACCTTTATGTTTGTTGATTTCCACAATGCTTAAAGTTACAATTTCTTGTCTTGATGACCCGAATGCAAGGCATGCAATATGAGGCGCTGTTA
>JAQVZQ010000223.1 GCA_028708095.1 Dysgonamonadaceae bacterium | reverse complement strand
ACTCTAATGTTAATGCGGTAAAAGAAATGGTAGAAATGATTAATGTGGTGAGGGCCTACGAAGCCATGCAAAAAGTTGTGCAAGCCGAGGATGATACTACTAAGGTTGCTATTGACCAGGTAGGCAGTGTATCTTAATAAGTAAACCCCCGCCGCAAAGGTGGCGCGTTTAAGAGATTTACTACCCTTGAAAAATTCGACATAGTCGGTAGAAATATCGGCTATGCCGTTTTTTCTTTAGGTTTCGGAAGTTCCACTGCTCCGATACAGTTGAAAATCACTTCAATATGCTGTTGCCTGTGACCGTCGACCTTTTCTGCCTTGTAGACAATGATTTTCTCAATAAACTGCCGTATAATCTCCGCATCCAATTCCTTGATGTCTGTGTACTTCCGCACCAGTGACAGGAAGTGTTCATCATTGAGGGATTTTTCTTTTGTGTTATCAAGGAATTGCTGTAGTTCAGTAATGCGGTTTTGTAGTTGTGCTTGCTCGGTTTTATAGGTTGCAGTCAACTTCATGAAACGCTCATCGGAAATCTCTTACCTGCCACATTATCCTCGTAGAGCTTTTGGATGATGTTGTCGAGTGTGGCAATGTGGCATTGTCCTCGTCAATGATGGCTTCGTGCGTATTCTCAAATATTTGCCATTCGGAGGGGTCATTCTTTATCTTCTTTTTCTGCTTATAGGACTTTCGATGTGTTTTTAAATTCACTGTATGTCCAAGATATTCTTGCCTTGACAACATCCGGGCAATTGTGGAATCCCTCCATATATACGGGTCATCGTAGGCTTGCTTTGCAGGAACTGCGATACCGTTTCGTTTACCATAAGCAACGGGGTTTTCGACTTTCCGCTTTTCCAACTCGTTAGCAATCTTCATGGGTCCAAGACCGTTCATGCAAAGGTGGAATATTTCTTTGACCACGGCTGCGGCTTCCTCATCCACAATCCAGTGTGTCTTATCCTCCGGGTCTTTTATGAAACCATAGGGAGGATTGGTACAGAGCGGTTTGCCTGATTGACCTTTTGCCTTAAACACGGCTCGAATTTTCTTACTCGTATCCTTCGCGTACCATTCGTTGATGATATTGAGGAATGGTGTAAATCGCTATCCTGCTGACTGGCACTGTCTACGCCGTTGTTGATGGCAATGAAGCGAACATCGGCTTCAGGGAAAGCTATCTCAGTGTAGTAGCCTACCTTCAGATAATCTCTTCCAAGACGGCTCATATCCTTTACGATTAAGGTACCGACATTGCCAGAGTCTATTTCTGCAATCATGTGCTGAAAGTCGGGTCTGTCAAAGTTTGTGCCGCTGTAACCGTCATCTACAATCTGAGCCCTTGCTATATGCCATGGGAAACAATCAATTCGGATAGTCTCAGTAAGATGATTTTCTGTCCCTCACCTTATAGCCACGGAGAAAGAATAAATATGAGGGTTTCCTGAAATGTTTTTCTGCCTTTGCCTATATATGAAAAACCCGTAGCAATCGAATCCCCTATAATTGAAAAACGCAAAAACAGGCATCCGCTGTTTTACGGATGCCTGTAAAAAAGAATTTGCCCAATACTGAATGCTAATATTAAAGCAAATAATTATGTTTACTTATGTTTTTATATATACGAAAGTAATGACATTATGATAAGATTATATTTATAGTATTGTGATTGAGGAGGTGGTCGTGTGGCGAAAGGCAAGAGTAATGGGATTCCCATTTATCATTCTGTTACGGAGTTTTTGAAAGGGCAGGCATCTCGAATATTTAGCGAAGTTAATGAGAAAGACGAAATAGTAATAGTTAACAAGAGAAACAAGCCTCAAGCTGTTATCATATCATACGATCGCTATATAAGGTTAAAAGAAGAAAAAGACAGTGACATATAAGCGGTATGCCCTCTTTGTAAATATTTATTAGTAGCACAGAATAACGAAAATTAATAACGTGGAGGTAATTAAATGGCTGAATTAAGAAAAGAAGATTTATGGGTAATGGCCGATAAACTTAGAAATAACATGGATTCAGCAGAGTATAAGCACGTCTGTTTGGGACTCATATTCCTGAAATATATTTCAGATAATTTTGTTAAGGCGTATGCAGAGATATCACAAAATGAATATGCCGATCCAGAAGATAAGGATGAATATACGGCTAAAAATGTGTTTTGGGTACCATTGGAAGCTCGTTGGAACAATATTCAAGCAAAAGCTAAAACCCCAGAAATTGGCCAAATCATTGACAACGCGATGTATCTGATTGAAAAAGAAAATTCGTCCTTGAGAGGGGTTCTCCCAAAGGACTTTGCTCGTGCTTCATTAGATAAAACCGCTCTTGGGCAGCTGGTTGATTTACTTGCAAATATTGAGATCGGAAACGACCCTAATAAAGACACTCTTGGGACAGTCTATGAATACTTTCTTGGTAAATTTGCAAGAGCTGAAGGAAAGCTCGGCGGTGAGTTCTATACGCCCCGTAGTGTCGTTGAACTTATCGTCAACATGATAGAACCGCATGACGGCAGAGTATATGACCCATGCTGTGGCTCCGGCGGTATGTTTGTGCAAAGTCAGAAGTTTGTTGAAGACAGACAAGGGCGAATTGACGGTCAACTTGCTATTTATGGACAGGAGTCCAACTATAATACTTGGAAGCTCTGCAGAATGAACCTTGCAATTCGTGGCATAGACGCAAACCTTGGACAACAAAATGCAGATTCATTTCATAATGATCAACACAAGAGCCTAAAAGCGGATTACATAATGGCGAACCCACCTTTTAATGTTAGCGATTGGGGCGGTGAGAGGCTGATTGATGACCCTCGTTGGGGCAAATACGGCATTCCTCCAACAGGTAATGCTAACTATGCGTGGATTCTGCATATGCTTTATCATTTAGCTCCGAGCGGAACAGCAGGCTTTGTGCTTGCTAACGGGTCACTTTCAACATCTTCCATCAGCGAATATACCATTCGTAAAAATCTGATTGAAGATGATAAAATCGACTGTATTGTAACCTTGCCGGGGGGGTTGTTCTCAACCACTTCTATTCCAGTCTGCCTATGGTTTATGTCCAGAAACAAACTCAAAAACGGCCACCGTGACAGAAAAGGCGAGATTCTGTTCATTGATGCGCGAAATATCGAAACTGAACCGATGGAGGATAGCAGAACCCAGCGGAAATTGTCGGATGCCAATATTGATGATATTACTGCAGTTTATCACTCCTTCCGAAATCACGATAAAATAGCAGTTCGAAATAACGGCACTGAGGTTAGTTATGAAGATCAGCTTGGATTTTGCAAAATCGCCACATTGGAAGAAATCCGAGCAAAAGATTATAACCTTACTCCAGCAAGCTATGTAGGGGTCGCACCTATTGCAAAGGATACTGAGCCTTTTGAGGTAAAAATGGATAGGCTGACTAAGCAACTCTCCACTATCATGGCAGAATCAAATGAGCTAGATAAGGAAATCGAAAAACAAATGCGAAAAATAAGGTGGTAAGGGTGATATACATGAAAAAATTACGAGAATTATGCGATGTGATAACAAAAGGAACCACGCCTTCTACCATTGGCTCAGAATTTACTAATCAAGGGGTTATATACATAAGATCCGATGCTTTAAATCAAGGTAGACGATTGGATAAGAATTGCTTCAATTACATTGATGAACAAACCCATGAGAAATTGAAACGTTCACAAATATATGAAAATGATATTTTATTTTCTATGGCTGGGGCCTTGCTAGGAAAAACGGCAATAGTCTCCATTGATGAAACTCCTTCTAATACGAACCAAGCTGTCGCAATTATTAGGGTTAATCACGAAACTACGGATTATAATTATGTGTACTACTATCTTAGCCAGAAATCCGTTCAACAATATGTTAGGAATCTAAATGCTCAATCTGCACAACCTAATGTTAATTTGCAACAAATTGGTGACATTGAATTAAGTATTCCAATAGATAAAGAAAATCAACTCTTGGTTTCAACGATTTTGTCCAGTTATGATGATAAGATTGAAAATAACATCAAATATATTGATACATTAAAATGCTATATCACCGCTCTCTACCAAAGCTGGTTTGCAGATTTCAACTACCCTGATGCCGCAGGTGAAATTCAGGATAGCATTCCTATTGGCTGGATTAGCTCCAATGTCTTTGACAATGTGAATGAGATACGTGAAAAAAATAAAGACAACTTAGATTATCCTGTTCTATCGGTTTTAAAGGAAGGTGAGTTCAAGCCGTCTGATGATGTTTTTACCAAACAGGTTTATAGCAGCAAAAGTCTTAATAACTATAAGATTGTCAGGCGTAATCAGGTGAGCTATAATCCAGCAAGAGCAAACATTGGGTCCATTGCAATGCTCACTGAATTTGAAGCAGGATTGGTCAGCCCCGTTTATGTTGTCTTTGAAATGAAAGAATCCATAACACCAACATTTTTCTTTTACTATATGAAGCAACCAATGTTTGCAGAAGGTATCAAACACTACGCAATAGGAACAACTCGTCAAAACTTTCCATTTGAGGCCTTTAAAATGTTTCCAATGATAATCCCTCCGATGGAATTACAGAAAAGATTTGAAGAAATTGCAAAGCCTATTGAGCAAAAAATTGCAAAGCTAAAAGAAGAAAATGCTGTGCTGGCAGAAATTAGGGATACCCTGTTGCCAAAACTAATGAGTGGCGAACTGCCTGTGGAAGTGGGTGAAGAGTAATGTCAGAATATGAAGAATACGCACAGGAGGCTTTAGAAGAAGAGTTCTTTGTTTATAGTGTGGCGCATTTATTTGATAAGGTCTCCAGATATAATAGTATTATTATCGAAAATGATATTACCGGAACGTTGCTGTTCAGAGGACAGGCAAACATAGATTTTCCAATGGACGCAAGCATTTTTCGTAACAGCTTAATCAGTAAGGAAACAGCATTAATTAATGATTTAATTTTGCAAGAACCATATGAGTTTGGTAATCACATGACTGATTTTGAGCAACTTGTGAAAATGCAACACTATGGCCTACCAACGAGGTTGATTGATGTAACAACCAATCCTCTCGTTGCACTATATTTTGCCTGTTCGGATAAGTCGTGTGAAGACAAAGATGGTGAAATACTAATCCTTATTGAATCATTGCAGCGCCCGACAGAAAAGCAAGTGAAGTTTTTTGCCGCACTTGCAGAATATGATGGAAAAAGCATTGAGTTTTTTGTTGACTATTTTGTCCAAAAGGGTTTGATTAGCAAAGATTTGGACTTTAAGGAAAAGCAAGAAAAGCTGGAAAATATGTTTAGGACAAAATATATTCCAGTTGTCGCTCCAAAAAACAATGAACGAATCAAACGGCAAAATGGAGCATTTCTACTTTTAGGCCTTGACATCGAACAGCCAGATTACTTTATAAAAAATACGTTTAGTTTAAAGGAACAGCTGGTTAAAGATTTTGGCGATGGAATACCGCGCTCCTTAATTATTCCGCAAGAGCAAAAACAGGTAATTCTAAACGAGCTTGATATTATAGGAATTAATGAATCCTTTGTATATCCGGAACTCGAACACCAGACTTCATACATAAAAAATAAGCACAACATAAAGGCAGGTGAATGATATGTCAAACTTTACGGAAAACCATTTAGAGCAAGCTGTTCTGGAATGGTTTCAAGACTTAGGCTATCAAACACTTTACGGCCCGGATGTTTCACCTGGCGGCAGTTTTGCAGAACGAGTGAGCTTTGGTGATGTTGTATTATATGGTCGTCTTCACAGTGCACTCAAACGAATCAATAGGCAATACTCAGAAAGAGTCATTGACGAGTTGGTGAAGAAGATTACTCGC
>JAQVZQ010000222.1 GCA_028708095.1 Dysgonamonadaceae bacterium | reverse complement strand
AAGCAATAGCGCTCTCGAAAATGTTTTGGAGCAAATTAACAATACTGAAACGAAGTACCCAAATACAAATTTGATGATGAACTTCAAAATCACGACAATGTAGATTGTGTTAGGGTAGGAGTTCTGACGTTTATACGCAAAAACAACTTACAACATTAATTAATTAAATAGATAACAAGTAACACCCAATTGCTACATCAAATCATTCAACGTCAAAATATACTTATCAATATAAACCTGTTTTTCTTTAAACTTGTATTGCTGTATGTATCTTGGGTGTTCAAGAGCTTTTAAGCGCCCAAACAAATTTGCCTCCTTGTTTAACTTGTGGATAAATTGCGCATTCTTTTTCCCCAACACGAATACCTCCGAAGTATTTAATCCAAGATCAATATGTTCTTTCAAAGTTCTAATCATATAATCCTTCAGAGTTTCATAAAGAATTGTATGATCATAATAATTTGCGTTTAACCATTTTCCTCCCCCAGTTTCACGTACAATAGCCAATGGAAATGGAGAGTTGATATAAAACTGTTCGTAGAATGCCTTTGCCCCTCCAAACTGTTCAATCATCTCATACATAAAAACTGATGAAACCTCATGAGTACGTGCAGAGTGCATTTTTATGCCACAGACAGCATCCAATCGCTTGGTATCTGTAAATGGCACGCCCGTTACTCCTGCTCCATGCCTACTTGGATTAATACCTACAATAAATTTCCGTTTATTATAATCCTTATAAAACTTATTATAAAATTCATTTGAAACCTCCATTGTTTCTGGGTTGTCCATAAATGGGTTGATAACCTGAAAACCAGGAGGCAACTTATCAGGATAGTGTAAGGTGCTATTGAAATCAATTACTTTATCTCCAAAGCTTTTTTGCATATAAATTGCTTGTTTCTTATAATTGTAAAATTTTTTTAAACCATTTTAGCGATATCAGATGATGCAGAGGGGAATGTCAATGGTATCGTTTTTAAATCCTTAGCTTGCATACTAGCTTGCATAGCTACTGCAAAAACATTAATTGTCTCCTCTGCATTTGGACCAATGATGTGAGCTCCCAAAATAAGATCACTATTTATATCTATAATCACTTTGTATGCATAGGTCTTTACTCCCAGATGCTTCGCAGCATACCACTCGGGAACAGATTCGTAATTTACTTTGACTTTTAATTTCTTATTTCTTGCTTGCTCTTCTGTCATTCCTACCATTGCCAAGGTTGGCAAGGTATAAACAGCAGTAGGTCTAACATTATAATCGGGTGTTTTTTGATTTGCAGTCAATATATTCGCAGCTACAATATGACCTTCCATTGTTGCAAAAGGAGTAAGAGGTAGACCATCTGTTGCTGTATTATCTCCTGCTGCATAAATATTCGTATTGGAGATACTTTGCATATAATCATTTACTCCAATTCCATTTTCTGAATAGTCAACGTTCCCTTTTTCTAAATCAAGATTATGAATAGCAGGCACCCTACCCGATGTATTAAATACTGCGTCACTCTCAAAATGTTTTTTATTTCCTTTGTTATCTCCAACAACGATAAAATTATTATTGTTTTTCTTCAATTCTGTCACTTTTGTGCTCATCACTAATTCAATTCCCAATTCTTTTGTAGCTTCAACCAAATGTTGAACAATATCCTTATCGAAATGAGGTAATGATGTTGCCTCCATATCCAAAATAGTCACTTTAGAGCCACTTCGAGCCGCTATATGGGCAAACTCGAAGGCAATGTATCCCCCACCAATAAAGAGTATCGACTTTGGAAGCTCTTCCAATTCTAGAAAATTATCGCTCGAAAGGGCATGCTCCGCACCAAGAATAGTTAGTTCTCGTGGTGTAGCACCTGTAGCAATCACTATTTTATTTGCTTCTATAATATCATCACCAATTTTTAATTGATTTTCTGCTATGAATTTAGGTTCACCATGAAAAGTAGTTATCCCATTCTTTTTAAAGTTTGCCTCTTTATTTTCGGGTATAGAATCAGTGAAAGAATTCTTGAAATCTATCAATTCTTTCCATTTTATTGAAGGTGCTTTACTAACACCTTTTCCTACAAGGTTTCTTGAAGATTCTACTGCCTCAGTTGCACTCACCAACACCTTTTTGGGAATACAGCCGTGCAAACCACATGTACCACCATAGTCACGGTTGTCAACAATACCTACTTTAAGATCTTCTTTCGCACATTTATTGGCTACTATTGTCCCTGCTACTCCTGTTCCTATAATGAAAACGTCGAATTTTTGCATGATATATTGCTATTTAATTGTCTTTATTACTATCTAATTGAAGAAAGTGAATCCTATTAATATTCATAATAGTGACATCCTTATAAATATAAAACAGAGAGTACGACTTAATGTTTAGAATGAATCATCAAGGAAAGCAAATTAATCAAACAAAAGTACTATGGTGGTCTTGGTGGGGAAATTACAAACCCACCAAGACCACCAATAATAATCCAATAACTCTTCAGCTAATTCATTTCACCAAAAGTTCTTGTTGCACACTACCACATTTCAACATTTTGCTGCCGAAGTAGGGATTGCTAATCTCTTTTGTTGTGCTCAACCAAGCTCCACCTTTATTGTTGTTATACATCGGGCAATAAGCCTGATAGAGTGGTCTGTCTGAACCAGCTATGATTACTAGGTCTTTAACACCCTTCGTTAAAAACTCAAAGTGTTCTCTCTGATTAGCAATATTTCCATTGTTATCAGCAATATACTTTGCCTGTTGCGTAGCATCTTTGATTATTTTAGCAACCTCTTTTTTATGTTGCTTTGATACTCCTGAAGCATCAAATTTGGGGAAGATACTAAGCATTTTCTTTCCTAAGACTGCCGATTTCTCACTATCCTCTCGAACTAATGCATCTTTTAATGCCAAGTAGTTTTCGATAATAGCCGATGCAGCATGAGAGTGCTCTACTTTTACGGAAGGTTGAACCTTATCCTTTGTTGTCATCTTTGAATGACTGTGTTGTGCAAATGCTCCCCAACTTACTAAAGTTAGGCTTAGCAAAAAAATTATTTTTCTCATTGTTCTTACGTTTTAAATTGTTTATAACTCTAAATTAATCTCACTTAATCGTCTCCTTAGTCTCTCCGCAACTCATCATTGCATCACCAAAATATGGATTACGTATTTCTTCGATATTGCTCAACCAATAGGCACCCTTGTCGTTGTTCGCCATGGGACAGTATTGGTAATAAACGGTCACACCATCCAAACCAAACATTTTTACACTTTTGTAAAACACAAGGTTAAACTGAACATATTCCTGACGTTGCTTCTCGATAACTTTCGATTTACTAATTGCATCTATCTTGCTATTCAATGTCTCCAACTGCTCCATCCATATTATATGTGCATCACCTTTCAACAAAGACATATCTACCGACTTGAAAGCTTCGATTACATCTTTAGCTTCCTTGGCTACATCCTGGGCATTCGATTCAACAAAAGCATCATTCATCTTCAAATAGGCATTATACACGTTGGTAAGTTGCGCCTTAAATGCAGGATTGATATCGCTTAAGCGTTCAACATCAGATATCTCTTCAAATGATGGTATATCTCCATGGTCGTGTCCCGACATAGAAGGACCCCCATCAGGACTCATCATACTCGGTCTCCCTGAAAGTTGAGCAGCTGCATCAATACTAAATGTACCGTTTACTGCTATCTCTTCTCCTATTTCTAAACCCTCACCTATTACAAAACTTTCGCCCAATGCAGGTCCCAGTGTTACTTCGCGCAATTGAAAACTAACACCTTGATCAGACACAGATTTCACATATACAACAGAACGTGGACCTGTCCACATCACCGCACTTTTTGGAACAACCACAGCATCTGTCGTTTTTTTCAATTCTGCTTGTACAATACCTGAGACAAACATTTCTGGTTTCAATTTCAATCCACGATTAGTCGTTACCACTCTTGCCTTTGCCACTCTTGTTATCGGGTTAATCATCGGGTCGACAAAAGAGATAGTTCCTGTAAACGTTTCGCCTGGAAGTGAAGAAACAGTATATTCTACTTTAGCGCCTTTATTTATCCAACCCATGTCAGATTCATACACATCAAAAAGCACCCATACCCTTGAGAGATCCGCTATCTCATAAATGGGCTGCCCTCTTTGAACGTAATCGCCTGGATTGACCAATTTTTGAATCACATACCCTGACACATCAGCCTGAATATCGAAAGTCTCTGTAGTGATTCCCGACTGTAACATCTGCTCAATCTGACCGTCTGTCAATTTCCAGGTTTTCAGTTTCTCTTTGGCTGCATTGAAAAGTTGGGGTTGTGTATCCATCACTTTTTGTGCTTCATACAACTCCTCTTGCGCAGTTACCAACTCTGGCGAATATACCGAAGCAATTACCTGTCCTTTTGTTACATAGTCGCCTGTAAAGTTTACCTTCAAGTTTTCAATACGTCCTGGCACGTGAGACGATTGCGAAAAAACCAAGCGTTCGTCTTCTTGTACTTTACCATTTAGTCGCACCTGTTTTGTATGATCCATTGCCCCCACAACTGCTGTCTGAACATCGGCTAACTGCATTGCTGTTGCCGACATGCTGATAGCCATCGGATCTATATCGTCATTTTGATCATCTTCCAACGGAATCAAGTCCATACCACAAATGGGACAAGCCCCTGGTTCGTTTTGACGAATTTGTGGGTGCATAGAGCAAGTCCAAATTGTCTCCTCTCCCACATGTGAGTGCTCAGTTAAATCAGCACCATTGTCATTACTACTCGCACCTCCAAAAATCAACCATCCCAATAACAGACCTATTATCAGGGTCGAAAGAACTAATATTATCGTTTTTGTATTTGTTTTCATTTACCTATATGTTTAGCAGTGATGTAATTTAGTTTAGCCAGCGCTATGTGATATTCTACTTCTGCCGTGGCTTTCATTTTCTCGTATTTCAGCAATTGCTGTTGCATCCGCAACACCTCTTCAAACTCTTTCCCAGAATTACTATAAGCACTAAACAAAAGGTTCAGCGATTGATTCGTCTCGTTAGTTTGCTGATCATACAATTCAATTAACTCTTTTTGCTGTTGTATTTCAAACCATGTCATCTCATAATTTGAAATAAGCAAGTTGGAAGCTTCGCTCTTCTGAAGTTGGTAGCTCTCTTGCATTAGTTGTGCTTCTTTTTCGGCTGCTTTATACTTTTTCCTGAAAATAGGAATGGAAACAGAGACCATTGGCATCACTATATTTTTACCGTCCTCTATAATCGCATAGTCCAACCCCACACCTAATTTAGGCAATCCCTCTTTTTGTGCTGCGATTTCACTGGCTTCACTGGCTTTTACTTTCAAGTCCAACGCGTTTAACATCGGATTATTGGCCAGTAAGGAATCCCTGCGAAAACTGTCTTGCAAATACTCAGCATCTAGGGAGTCATCAATTGCTACCTCTTCATTAACATCCCTGTTAAGCAGCTTATTAAAAGTAGTCTTCAATGGTTTTTCTTTCTTTTCAAGAATGTTGAGATTGGTGACAGCATCATTCAGCATAATATCCACACGCAACACATCTACCATAGGTGCCAGCCCGTTTTTAAACTTTGAGTTAGCAATGGATTTGTACGACTCCAATATGTCGATGTTCTTCTCTTCAATCTCCCTCAAACGATTCAGTTCGTACAAAGGATAATATGCCGCCGAAACCTCGTAATACAACTGGTTTCGTGCATCAAGAAACGACTGATATTGCGCCTCTGCCATTAGAGCAGCTGCATTGCCTTGCGCTTTCAGAGTTCCAAACCATGGAAACATTTGCGTAAGAGAAACTGAAGCACGTTGCGACATCATC